>NZ_JAPKIA010000024.1:0-51270 GCF_036759865.1 Kluyvera genomosp. 2 | reverse complement strand
ACTCGCGACCCCGACCTTGGCAAGGTCGTGCTCTACCAACTGAGCTATTCCCGCAAAATCTGGCAATTTTTGTTGCTGTCGTAATTCGCATTTCTGCTTCGTTACGGGAGGCGCATTATACGAGAATTCTTTTCTCCTGCAACCCCCCCTGAAGCGATTTTTTAAAAATTTCGTTCAACTGCTGGATAAATCGGCAGGTTGATTACTTTAACGCCGATTCATTCTCATTTCACCTTAAAGTTGAATAAAATGCTCGCGATAGTAAGCCAGTTCCGCTACCGACTCGCGGATGTCGTCCATCGCCTGGTGCGTACCCTGTTTTTTAAAGCCCGGCAGAATTTCCGGCTTCCAGCGACGCGCCAACTCTTTCAGGGTGCTGACATCCAGATAGCGATAATGGAAGTAGGATTCCAGTTCCGGCATATATTTAAACAGGAAACGGCGGTCCTGGCCGATGCTATTACCGCAAATGGGTGACTTGCCTGCCGGCACCCACTGCTTGAGAAATTCCAGCGTCGCCAACTCGGCTTCGCGATCGCCCATAGTACTCGCCTTCACGCGCTCTACCAGGCCGCTGCCGGTGTGGGTACGCACGTTCCAGTCATCCATCAGCGCCAGCTGCGCGTCGGATTGGTGAACGGCAATGGTCGGCCCTTCTGCCAGAATATTCAGCTGTGCATCGGTCACCAGCGTGGCGATTTCAATAATGCGATCGCGCTCGGGATCCAGACCCGTCATCTCCAGATCGATCCAAATCAGGTTGTTTTCATCTGCACTCATGCTATTTTCCACCCTTCTTGTCATACCTGCCGCGGTAGGTTAACTAGTATTAATTAGCGTGTATCATAGAGGTTTTGCCCGACATGGGCGACCAGGAGCCAGCACGATTGAGTAAAAATAAACTCTCCAAAGGTCAGCAGCGCCGCGTTAAGGCCAACCACCAGCGCCGCCTCACGACGGCCGCGGAGAAGCCAGATTACGACGATAACCTGTTTGGCGAAGCCGCCGAAGGTATCGTCATCAGCCGCTTTGGTATGCATGCCGACGTGGAGTCCGCCGATGGCGAAACCCACCGCTGCAACATTCGCCGCACCATCCGTTCGCTGGTCACTGGCGACCGCGTCGTCTGGCGTCCGGGTAAAGCCGCCGCAGAAGGCGTCAACGTCAAAGGGATTGTCGAAGCGGTGCACGAGCGCACCTCGGTACTGACCCGCCCGGATTTCTACGACGGCGTGAAGCCGATCGCAGCCAATATCGATCAAATCGTTATTGTCTCGGCCATTTTACCCGAGCTCTCGCTGAACATTATCGACCGCTATCTCGTCGCCTGCGAAACGCTCAACGTTGAGCCGCTGCTGGTGCTGAATAAAATCGACCTGCTGGACGATGAAGGCATGGCGTTCGTCAACGAGCAGATGGATATCTATCGTAAGATTGGCTATACCGTCCTGATGGCGTCCAGCCATACCCAGGATGGCTTAAAGCCGTTGGAAGAAGCCCTGACCAACCGCATCAGCATCTTTGCCGGGCAGTCCGGGGTGGGCAAGTCCAGCCTGCTGAATGCCCTGCTGGGGCTGAACGATGACCGTATTCTGACTAACGACGTTTCCGACGTCTCCGGCCTGGGTCAGCACACCACTACGGCGGCGCGCCTGTATCACTTCCCGCACGGCGGCGACGTGATCGACTCCCCCGGCGTGCGTGAGTTTGGCCTGTGGCACCTCGACCCGGAACAAATCACCAACGGGTTTGTCGAATTCCATGACTACCTTGGTCATTGCAAATATCGCGACTGCAAGCACGACACAGACCCGGGCTGCGCCATCCGTGCGGCCGTAGAGGAAGGAAAGATCGCCGAGACGCGTTTTGAAAATTATCACCGCATTCTGGAAACCATGGCGCAGGTAAAAACGCGTAAAAACTTTTCAGACATAGATAATTGAGATCTATGATTTTGCCGACTGACATTTTCGTCAACACTCGCTAGAATCGGCCGCTTTTCTTGAAAGATCCAACGCCTGGCGTTGTATCAGGATCGACACATAATGGCCTGGAGGCTACCTTGTTAAACTCGTTTAAACTTTCACTGCAATACATTCTGCCTAAACTGTGGCTTACGCGTCTCGCAGGCTGGGGTGCGAGCAAACGAGCGGGATGGCTGACCAAACTGGTTATCGATCTGTTCGTGAAGTTCTACAAGGTGGATATGAAAGAGGCGCAGAAGCCGGATACCGCCAGCTATCGCACCTTTAACGATTTCTTCGTTCGCCCGCTGCGTGAAGATGTCCGCACGATCAACACCGACCCAAGCGTGCTGGTGATGCCGGCCGACGGCGCTATCAGCCAGTTGGGTGCGATTGAAGGCGACAAAATTCTGCAGGCGAAAGGCCACGACTACACGCTGGAAGCGCTGCTGGCCGGTAACTACATCATGGCCGACCTGTTCCGTAACGGCACGTTTGCCACCACCTACCTGTCGCCGCGTGACTACCACCGCGTCCACATGCCGTGCAACGGTATCCTGCGTGAAATGATCTACGTACCGGGCGATCTGTTCTCTGTGAACCACCTGACCGCGCAGAACGTACCGAATCTGTTTGCCCGCAACGAACGCGTTATCTGCCTGTTCGATACCGAATTTGGCCCGATGGCGCAGATTCTGGTCGGCGCGACGATCGTCGGCAGCATCGAAACCGTCTGGTCCGGCACCGTGACCCCGCCGCGTGACGGCATCATCAAGCGCTGGACCTATCCAGCGGGCGATCGGGAAGGCTCCATCGCGCTGCTCAAAGGCCAGGAAATGGGTCGCTTCAAGCTGGGCTCAACGGTGATTAACCTGTTCGCGCCGGGCAAAGTGACGCTGGTTGAACATCTGCAAAACCTCTCCGTCACCCGTCTGGGTGAGCCGCTGGCCGTTTCGACTGAAGCCGTCGCTGAGCCCGCCGCTGAGGTGGTCGCTGAGCCAGTCGTCGAAACGGTGGTTGAGCAGGACGTTGTGCCGCAGGCCGACGATACGCAAGAAAAAAGCTAATTACTGAATAAGGGTCTGACGTGCGCCTGATTATCACTTTACTGATGGCCTGGTGCCTCAGCCAGGGGGCGTACGCAGCGACGGCCCCCAACGCCCGGCAAATTGCCCAGGAATTAGAACAGGCGAAGGCGGCTAAGCCCGCCCAGCCTGAAACCGTCGAGGCGCTGCAAAGCGCCCTCACCGCGCTTGAAGAGCAAAAAGGCTCGCGCGAGCGGGCCGCGCAGTACCAGCAGGTTATCGACAACTTTCCCAAGCTCTCCCAGACGCTGCGCAATCAGCTCAACAACCTGCGCGATGACCCGCGCCAGGTGCCGGAAGGCATCACCACCGACGCGCTGAATCAGGAAATTTTACAGATCAGCAGCCAGCTGCTGGAGAAGAGCCGTCTGGCCCAGCAGGAGCAGGAACGCGCCCGCGATATCGCCGACTCCCTAAACCAGCTGCCGCAACAGCAGACCGACGCACGCCGTCAGTTGAACGATGTGGAGCGCCGTATGGGGACGCAGACCGGCAATACGCCGCTGGCGCAAGCGCAAGCCCTTAGCCTGCAGGCCGACGCCAGCAAGCTTAAAGCGCTGGTCGATGAACTGGAGCTGGCGCAGCTGTCCGCCAACAACCGCCAGGAACTCGCGCGAATGCGCTCCGAGCTCGCACAGAAGCAAAGCGAGCAGCTCGATGCTTATCTGCAGGCGCTACGTAACCAGCTCAACAGCCAGCGCCAGCGTGAAGCCGAGCGCGCGCTGGAAAGCACCGAACTGCTGGCGGAAAACAGCGAAAATCTGCCAGCCGGTATCGTGGAGCAATTCAGAATTAACCGCGAGCTGTCGCAGGCGCTGAACCAGCAGGCCCAGCGAATGGACCTGGTCGCCTCTCAGCAACGCCAGGCCGCTAACCAGACGCTACAGGTGCGTCAGGCGCTGAACACGCTGCGCGAGCAGTCTCAATGGCTGGGCTCATCAAACCTGCTGGGCGAAGCCCTGCGCGCGCAGGTCGCCAGGCTGCCAGAGATGCCTAAACCTCAGCAGCTCGATACGGAAATGGCGCAGCTGCGTGTCCACCGCCTGCGCTACGAGGATCTCCTTAACAAACAGCCGCAGCTGCGGCAAATTCGCCAGGCCGACGGTCAGCCGCTGACCACTGAAGAAAACCGTATTCTCGAAGCCCAGCTGCGGACCCAGCGCGAGCTGCTGAACTCGTTGCTTCAGGGCGGAGATACGCTGATTCTCGAACTGACCAAGCTGAAAGTCTCCAACAGCCAGTTGGAAGACGCGCTGAAAGAGGTCAACGAAGCCACCCACCGCTATCTGTTCTGGACCTCCGACGTCCGCCCGATCGATTTCAACTGGCCGCTTGAAATCGTGCAGGACCTGCGGCGTCTGATTTCACTGGATACCTTCAGCCAGTTAGGCAAAGCCAGCATGATGATGCTCACCAGCCGTCAGACGCTGATCCCACTGTTTGCCGCGCTGCTGCTGGTTGGCTTTAGTATCAGCTCCAGAAAGCACTTCACGCGTTTCCTCGAGCGCTCCAGCGCCCGCGTCGGGAAAGTCACTCAGGACCATTTCTGGCTGACCATGCGCACGGTATTCTGGTCGATTCTGGTCGCCTCGCCGCTGCCGGTGCTGTGGGCTACGCTCGGCTACGGCCTTCAGGAGGCGTGGCCCTATCCGCTCGCCGTAGCGATTGGCGACGGCGTCACCGCCACCGTCCCGCTGCTGTGGGTTGTCATGATCTGCGCCGCCTTTGCCCGCACCAACGGCCTGTTTATCGTGCACTTTGGCTGGCCACAGCACCGCGTCGCGCGCGCTATGCGCTACTACCTGATGAGCATCGGCTTTATCGTGCCGCTGATTATGGCGCTGATCATGTTCGATAATCTCAACGATCGTGAATTCTCCGCATCGCTCGGCAGGCTGTGTTTTATCTTGATCTGCGGCGCGCTGGCGATCGTCACGCTGAGCCTCAAGCGCGCCGGAATTCCACTGTATCTCGACAAAGAAGGCAGCGGCGAAAACCGTATCAACCTGCTGCTGTGGAACCTGATGATCGGCGCCCCGCTGGTCGCCATTTTCGCCGCCGCCGTAGGCTATCTGGCAACCGCTCAGGCTCTGCTGGCGCGACTGGAAACCTCGGTCGCTATCTGGTTCCTGCTGCTGGTCATTTATCACGTCATCCGCCGCTGGATGCTGATTCAGCGCCGTCGTCTGGCCTTTGATCGTGCTAAGCACAAGCGCGCGGAGATGCTGGCGCACCGCGCCCGTGGGGAAGAAGAACCGCATGCAACCAGCCTCGAAGGATCGGCCGAGATGGAGGTGAGCGAAGTCAACCTCGATACCATCAGCGAACAGTCGCTGCGCCTGGTACGCTCGATTCTGATGCTGGTTGCGCTGGTCTCGGTCATTATCCTGTGGTCTGAAATCCACTCGGCGTTTGGCTTCCTGGAAAATATTTCGCTGTGGGACGTTACCTCAACGGTACAAGGCGTAGAGAGCATTGAGCCGATCACTCTGGGCGCCGTGCTGATTGCCATTCTGGTGCTTATCATCACGACTCAGCTGGTGCGCAATCTGCCAGCGCTGCTGGAACTGGCTATTTTGCAACACCTGTCGCTGACGCCGGGCACCGGCTACGCTATTACCACCATCACCAAGTATATTCTGATGATGATTGGCGGCCTGATGGGCTTCTCGCTGCTGGGAATCGAATGGTCGAAACTACAGTGGCTGGTCGCCGCGCTCGGTGTCGGTCTCGGCTTTGGCTTACAGGAGATCTTTGCCAACTTTATCTCCGGCCTGATCATCCTGTTTGAGAAACCGATTCGTATCGGCGACACGGTGACGATTCGTGATTTAACCGGCAGCGTCACGCGTATTAACACCCGCGCCACCACCATCAGTGACTGGGATCGCAAAGAGATTATCGTGCCGAACAAGGCCTTTATCACCGAACAGTTCATCAACTGGTCGCTGTCGGATTCGGTAACTCGCGTGGTGCTAAGCATCCCTGCGCCGTCGGACGCCAACAGTGAGGAGGTAGCACAGATTCTGCTAACCGCCGCGCACCGCTGTTCATTGGTGATTGATACACCTGCGCCAGAAGCGTTCCTTGTGGATTTACAGCAGGGCATTCAGATTTTCGAGCTGCGTATCTACGCCGCCGAGATGGGCCACCGCATGCCGCTGCGCCACGAGCTGCATCAGCTGATTCTGGCAGGCTTCCGCGAGCACGGTATTGATATGCCGTTCCCACCGTTCCAGATGCGTCTGGAGAGCATGAACGGCAAGAAGTCATCGACCACTCTGACCTCCACTGGCCGCGCTAGCCGCAAGCCGGGAAGCTTGTAACAGCGGGTTCGGTCTCCCCCTCTCCCTTTTTAAGGGTGAGGGGGCCATTAGGTGCTTATTCGCTGGTTGGGCATTCCGCCAGGCTCGGCTGACCGTTCACGCGGCGGCTATAGCGCTCATAGATACTCATCGCCAGCAGCGAGAAGAAGATTGGCCCGCCAATCATCCACAGCGCGCTACTCCAGTCTCCCGCTTCGATTACCGGCTGAATAACGGTAAACAGGTTCGCAAAGCTCACCACCAGGACCACCACGGTCGTGGCCAGCAGGGTCGACAGCCGGGTTTTGAAAATCACGAACGGGCGTTCGAGATCGGCCCTGGCTTTAAAGAAAGGGAAGGCCAGCGCCAGGAACAGATACGGCAGGGTCATCGAGACATTCGCCATCAGCGTCAGCTTGTTGTAAAACGCCGAGGCGGTATCACCGCCGAACGACACCAGCAGGATGAACAGGCTCACCAGCGCGCACTGCATCCACATCGCCGTCGACGGCATCCCGTTTTCGTTCAGGCGAGTCATGGACGCCGGCCACAGCGCCTTCGGTGTGCCCTGAATAATCGCCTTCAACGGCGAATAGCTCAGCGTAAAGAACGCACCGGTATAGGCGAGAAACATCGACAGGCCGGTAATACGGGCAAACCATACCCCCACGGCAGCCGCCGCTTCCGGCGGCAGGTTCAGCGCCTGACCCAGCGTTGAGCCAAGGCTGGTCATCAGCACGTAGGTAATGTTGCCAAGGTTCACCGAGCGGTCGCTGAGAATTTGCTGCCAGTTAGTGCTTACGCCCCACAGGAAAATCGCCAGCGAATAGCCAATCGAAATGACGATCGCGGCGAAGACAATGCCTTTTGCGAAGTTCTTTTCCGGTTTATCGGTTTTATCCACCAGCCCGCCAACGGCTTCAATACCGCCGTACGCGAAAATAGCAAACACCACAAACGACAATACCGCCAGACCGGATTGATAGCCCGGGTGAGGTGACGCGGTGAAATTCAGCGGCTGAGCGAACTGGCCGCCGTTTAATAACAAAATCGCGATACTGACGCACAGTAAAACGAGATTCAGGCACATCACGGCAATACCGCCAACGGCGGTAATACGCGCGATTTTATTAATCCCTTTCGCCGCGATCGTGGTCACCAGCACCATCCATACCACCGCCAACAGCCCGACCACCTGCGTCGACTGCAGGCCGGCCATGCTCCAGCGCTGCGTCATATCCGCACCAAACAGGAAGGTTGAAAACGGCACCCACACTTTTGCTGAGGTGCTGACCATCCAGATAACGTACGAAGAGAACCACATAAACGTGCCGATAAAGGCGTAACGCGGCCCGACGCTGTTATTCATCTAGGAATAAATGCCGCCCTCTTCTTTGCGATAGGCGGAGCCCATTTCAGCCATCATTAAGGCAAATGGAATGAAGAATAATAAGGCGGAAAAAATATACCAGGCGATCGCGCTATAGCCCATCAGATAAAACGCTGACGGACTATTAGCGAAACCAAAAACTGAAGTAAATATCATCAGGATGAGGCCCATCAGGCTCATCTTTTTTATTGATTGGGTCATGTAACCTTCCCTAACTCTGAATCGTTTTTCCCGTCGACAGGACAGCGCGCTGCGAGCTCGTCAGCGACAAGGCAGCGGAAAATCGACGCGTAGAAATGCGGGCCGGATGATAGCAAACAACCAGACAAATATTGTGGCTAGAAGAGTGGTTTGTGGATATAAAATTGGAAAATGGCGCATTTAGCGCCATTTTATTTTGTAAAAAAGTACGAAATCAGACTTATGCCCGATCGACGCTAAACGCCAGGACTTCGGCCAGGGTTTCAACGCCCAGCGCCAGCATGACCAGACGGTCAACGCCCAGCGCCACGCCGGAGCAGTCAGGCAGGCCAGCCGCCAGCGCGTCCAGCAGGTTTTGATCGATCGGCTGCACCGGCAGGCCGCGCGCGGCGCGCTTACGGTTATCCTGCTCAAAACGCTGCTGCTGTTCGCGGGCATCGGTCAGCTCATGGAAGCCGTTAGCCAGCTCCATTCCCTTGAAGTAAACCTCAAAACGCTCGGCCACACGGTGATCCTCAGCGCTAATCTGTGCCAGCGATGCCTGGCTTGCCGGGAAGTGGTAGACAAACGTCGGACGCTCTTTGCCGATGTGCGGCTCTACGCCGAAAGCAAACAGCAGTTGCAGCAAGGTATCGCGGTCTTCTTCCGTATCAGCCACGTTGCTCAGGTCGAGCTTCGCCGCGGCTTCACGCAGCTGGGTTTTATCCGCCGACAGCGGGTCAATTTCCAGATGACGCTGGAAGGCCTGCTGATAAGAGAGGCTTTCCGCCGGCTGGCACTCGAGCACCTGCTGCAGCAGATCGTCAACTTCGTTGATCAGTCGATACATATCGAAGTGCGGACGATACCACTCCAGCATCGTAAATTCAGGGTTATGGTGACGGCCCATCTCTTCATTGCGGAAGCTACGGCACAGCTGGAAAACGGGGCCGCATCCTGCTGCCAGCAGGCGCTTCATATGATATTCCGGGCTGGTCATCAGATAGAGGTTCATTCCCTGAGAATGCCCCGGACCGACGAAACGCGTTTCAAACGGGACCAGATGTACGTCAGTCACCGTCGCCTGGCTCATACAGGGCGTTTCCACTTCCAGCACGCCGCGGTCAGCAAAGAAACGACGGATCTCCGTCATCAGTGCCGCACGCTTCAACAGGTTAGAAATGGATGCGCTCGGCTGCCAGGTTGCCGTCTCGCTCATGGTTTTTTCTCCGATTACAGACAAGGGCACGAAGTCTACCCGCAAGCCGCACACGACACAAATATTGCTCAGTAATTTCTCGTCGAGCAGGAAAGAAGATTTTTTTATGTAATTCGAGAACCTAATTCATCAGCTACAGTGATAAATAAACCGCACTTAACGACAAAAAAATCGAACACATCAAATTTCCTTATTAACCCGACGGGTATACTGCCTTACCCATAAAGGAGCAGTGGAAACGTTTTTGCGCAGGCCACGTGATATCCCCCCACGTAGCGTGTTGTGAAATAACAAAAATCTGGAGGAATGTCGTGCAAACCTTTCAAGCCGATCTAGCCATTATAGGCGCAGGCGGAGCGGGACTACGCGCTGCAATCGCAGCCGCTCAGGCCAACCCGAAAGCCAAAATTGCTTTGATATCAAAAGTCTATCCTATGCGCAGCCACACGGTTGCTGCTGAAGGCGGGTCCGCTGCCGTCGCACAGGATCATGATAGCTTCGACTACCATTTTCACGACACCGTCGCCGGCGGCGACTGGCTTTGCGAACAGGATGTCGTTGATTACTTCGTTCACCACTGCCCGACAGAAATGACCCAGCTTGAACAGTGGGGCTGTCCGTGGAGCCGTCGTCCCGACGGCAGCGTGAACGTCCGCCGCTTCGGCGGGATGAAGATAGAGCGTACCTGGTTCGCCGCCGATAAAACCGGCTTCCACATGCTGCACACCCTGTTCCAGACCTCCTTACAGTTCCCGCAAATTCAGCGCTTTGACGAACACTTCGTCCTTGACATTCTGGTCGATGACGGTCAGGCCCGTGGCCTGGTCGCGATGAACATGATGGAAGGCACGCTGGTGCAGATTCGCGCCAACGCGGTGGTCATGGCGACCGGCGGCGCAGGCCGCGTGTACCGTTACAACACCAACGGCGGCATCGTCACCGGTGACGGTATGGGCATGGCATTAAGCCACGGCGTACCGCTGCGCGACATGGAATTCGTTCAGTATCACCCGACCGGCCTGCCGGGCTCCGGTATCCTGATGACCGAAGGCTGCCGCGGTGAAGGCGGTATTCTGGTCAACAAGAATGGCTACCGCTATCTGCAGGACTACGGTATGGGCCCGGAAACACCGCTGGGCGAGCCGAAGAACAAATATATGGAGCTGGGTCCGCGCGACAAAGTTTCCCAGGCCTTCTGGCACGAATGGCGCAAAGGCAACACCATCCCAACGCCGCGCGGCGATGTGGTCTATCTCGACCTGCGTCACCTTGGCGAGAAAAAGCTGCTGGAGCGTCTGCCATTTATCTGCGAGCTGGCGAAAGCCTACGTGGGTGTCGATCCGGTGAAAGAGCCAATTCCGGTACGTCCAACCGCGCACTACACCATGGGCGGCATCGAAACCGATCAGCAGTGCGAAACCCGCATCAAAGGGCTGTTTGCCGTCGGCGAATGTTCCTCCGTGGGTCTGCACGGCGCCAACCGTCTGGGCTCCAACTCGCTGGCGGAGCTGGTGGTGTTTGGCCGCATGGCCGGTGAACAGGCGATGGCCCGCGCGGCCACGGTCGGTGAAGCCAACGGCAGCGCGCTGGACGCGCAGGTCAGCGACATCGAAAACCGCCTGAAAGCGCTAGTGAACCAGGAAGGTAATGAAAACTGGTCGAAAATACGCGACGAAATGGGTCTGTCGATGGAAGAAGGCTGCGGTATCTACCGTACGCCAGAGCTGATGCAGAAAACCATCGATAAACTGGCCGAGCTGCAGGAACGCTTCAAGCGCGTACGCATCACCGACACTTCCAGCGTGTTCAATACCGACCTGCTCTACACCATCGAGCTGGGCCACGGTCTGAACGTTGCCGAATGTATGGCGCATTCCGCCATGGCGCGTAAAGAGTCCCGCGGCGCGCACCAGCGTCTGGACGAAGGCTGCACCGAGCGTGACGACGTTAACTTCCTCAAGCATACCCTCGCCTTCCGCGACGCCGACGGCACCACTCGCCTCGACTACAGCGATGTGAAGATCACGAGCCTGCCACCGGCAAAACGCGTGTACGGCGCAGAAGCTGAAGCGGCCGAGAAGAAGGAGACGGCGAATGGCTGAGATGAAGAATTTAAAAATTGAGATTGTGCGCTATAACCCGGAAGTGGACAGCGCACCGCACAGCGCCTTCTATGAAGTGCCTTACGATGAGCAGACCTCGCTGCTCGATGCGCTGGGTTACATCAAAGATAACCTCGCGCCGGACCTGAGCTATCGCTGGTCCTGCCGTATGGCTATCTGCGGCTCCTGCGGCATGATGGTCAACAAGGTGCCGAAGCTCGCCTGTAAAACCTTCCTGCGTGAATACACCAAAGGAATCAAGGTCGAGGCGCTGGCGAACTTCCCTATCGAGCGCGATCTGGTGGTCGACATGACCCACTTCATCGAGAGTCTGGAAGCGATTAAGCCGTACATCATCGGCAACCCGCGCACGCCGGATCAGGGGCCAAACACCCAGACCCCGGCGCAGATGGCGAAGTACCACCAGTTCTCCGGCTGCATCAACTGCGGTCTGTGCTATGCCGCCTGCCCGCAGTTTGGCCTGAATCCAGAGTTCATTGGCCCAGCGGCGATTACCCTGGCGCATCGCTACAACGAAGACAGCCGCGACCACGGCAAGAAGGAACGTATGGCGCAGCTGAACGGCCAGAATGGCGTCTGGACCTGTACCTTCGTCGGCTATTGCTCCGAAGTGTGCCCGAAACACGTCGATCCGGCCGCCGCTATTCAGCAGGGTAAAGTAGAAAGCTCGAAAGACTTTCTTATCGCAACCCTGAAACCACGCTAAGGAGTGCATGATGACGACTAAACGCAAACCCTATGTACGGCCAATGCCGTCCACCTGGTGGAAAAAGCTGCCGTTTTATCGCTTCTATATGCTGCGTGAAGGCACCGCGGTGCCAACGGTGTGGTTCAGCATCGTGCTGATTTACGGCCTGTTTGCGCTTAAGCACGGCGCCGAAAGCTGGGCCGGCTACGTCGGTTTTCTGCAAAACCCGATCGTGGTTGTGCTGAACTTGATTACCCTGGCCGCCGCGCTGCTGCATACTAAAACCTGGTTTGAGCTGGCGCCTAAAGCCGCCAATATCATCGTGAAAGGCGAAAAAATGGGGCCGGAGCCAATTATCAAGGGGCTCTGGGTGGTGACCGCGGTGGTCAGCGTGGTGATTCTGTTTATCGCCCTGTTCTGGTAAGGAGACTGGCATGATTAACCCTAATCCAAAACGTTCCGATGAGCCGGTATTCTGGGGCCTGTTCGGCGCGGGCGGTATGTGGAGCGCAATTGTCGCACCGGTCATGGTGCTGCTGGTGGGCATTCTGCTGCCGCTGATGGCCTCTGGCGACGCCTTCACCTATGAACGCGTGTACGCGTTCGCGCATAGCCTGATTGGCCGCGCGTTTCTGTTCCTGATGATTGTTCTGCCGCTGTGGTGCGGTTTACACCGTATTCACCACGCAATGCACGACCTGAAAATCCATGTGCCGAACGGTAAGTGGGTATTCTACGGTCTGGCGGCCATTCTGACGGTCGTTACGCTGGTCGGCGTACTGTTTATTTAACCCATTGGCGCTGTGCGGGGCTTGTAGGCCGGATAAGCGCAGCGCCATCAGGCACGCAGAGCACATTGCCGGATGGCGGCTACGCCTTATCCGGCCTACATGGCCCCTCTCTCCGGGGCCTGTTGATTGTTAATGTGCACTCATCTTCAGGCCAATAATTCCCAGCACAATCAACGCGAGGCTCGCAATGCGCATTGGGCTGGCGGATTCGCCTAACAGCAAAATGCCGGTAATCGCCGCACCCACCGCGCCAATCCCCGTCCACACCGCATAGGCAGTCCCCACCGGCAGGCTTTTCATTGCCCACGATAGCAACGCCATGCTGGCAATCATCGCCACAGCGGTGATAACGCTTGGTACCAGGCGGCTAAAACCATGGGTGTATTTGAGGCCAACGGCCCAGACGACTTCGAGAAGGCCGGCAATAAACAGAATTAGCCAAGGCATAACAGGCTCCATAATCATGGGGCCGTCCCCGGATGCGATACGCTTACGGGTCGTCCCGCAAGGTGTTGAAATGAAATGCCGTCAGTATAGGTGACAAAAAACGACGGTACAACAGAGCGCCATACCGTCGGTCCGGATTTATTGCTGCGCTTTCGTCGCTGCCCCTGAAATCGCGCTACCGCCGTCCGAAATATCCTGCCCAATACCGCGTGTGGTATTACAGGCCGTGAGTACAGAGGAAAGTGCCAGAACTGTAAAAAACGCTGCAATCGCTTTTTTCACCATAATGTCATCCTTTGTGTCAGTTATCGTTATCTTGCTTCATAAGCATAGACAACTTCATACAGGATGCGGGATCTCGGCGATTTTTTTCAGACGAAGACGAAGCGGGTGGGAGCAAATCAGAAGGTAGGCTGGCGCAGCATCGCTGCTGCGCCGAACGGATCAACGCACGAATTATTTCACGCGGGATACGTATTCGCCGGAGCGAGTATCCACTTTGATCACTTCGCCAATCTGAACGAACAGCGGAACTTTAACCACAGCGCCAGTGGACAGGGTTGCCGGCTTGCCGCCAGTACCTGCGGTGTCGCCTTTCAGACCTGGATCGGTTTCCACGATTTCCAGCTCAACGAAGTTCGGCGGGGTCACGGCGATCGGCTGGCCGTTCCACAGGGTGACGATGCACTCAGCCTGATCCAGCAGCCATTTCGCGTTGTCACCGATCGCTTTCGCATCAGCAGACAGCTGTTCGAAGGTTTCGTTGTTCATGAAGTGCCAGAACTCACCATCGTTGTACAGGTAAGTCAGGTTCATATCCACTACGTCAGCGCCTTCAGCGGAGTCAGTAGACTTGAAGGTTTTCTCTACGCGAGTGCCGGTCAGCAGGCGGCGCAGCTTAACGCGTGCGAATGCCTGACCTTTACCCGGTTTAACGAATTCACTGGCTTCAACCGCGTACGGTTCGCCGTCCATCATGATTTTAAGACCAGCACGAAAATCGTTGCTATAGTAAGTCGCCATAAGGCCCTCTGAAATTGTTAAATGGTAGCTAAGCCACAAAATGGCGCATATTGTAACCCTAAATACCCCATCCAGAGAAGATTGGTTGATGCAACTTGCCGATGTTCTCACCGATCCGGATGAACTATTCCGTCTGTTGAATATAGACGCCGATGAAAATTTGCTCGCAGGCCGTGACGCTAAGCGCCTTTTCGCCCTGCGCGTTCCGCGCGCATTCGTGGCGCGAATGGAGAAAGGCAACCCGAACGATCCTCTTTTACGTCAGGTACTTACCTCGCAGGAAGAGTTTATCGCTGCACCGGGATTCTCCACCGATCCGCTGGAAGAACAGCACAGCGTTGTGCCCGGTTTACTGCACAAGTACCACAACCGCGCGCTGCTGCTGGTGAAAGGCGGCTGTGCGGTAAATTGTCGCTATTGTTTCCGCCGCCACTTCCCGTATGCCGAAAACCAGGGCAATAAGCGTAACTGGCAGGCGGCGCTCGACTACGTAAGCGCACATCCGGAGCTCGATGAAATCATCTTCTCCGGCGGCGACCCGCTGATGGCCAAAGACCACGAACTGGACTGGCTGCTTAGCCAGTTGGAGTCTATCCCGCACATTAAGCGCCTGCGCATCCACAGCCGTTTGCCGATCGTTATCCCAGCGCGCATTACCGATACGCTGGTCGCTCGCTTCGAGCAATCCTCACTGCAAATTCTGCTGGTGAACCACATCAATCACGCCAATGAGATTGACGCAACGTTTTGCCAGGCGATGTCACGCCTGCGCCGCGCTGGCGTCACGCTGCTCAACCAGAGCGTGCTGCTGCGCGGCGTGAACGATAATGCGCAAACGCTGGCGAACCTTAGCAACGCGCTGTTTGATGCCGGCGTCATGCCGTATTACCTGCACGTGCTGGATAAAGTTCAGGGCGCGGCCCACTTCCTCGTCAGCGACGATGAGGCGCGGGAAATTATGCGGGAACTGTTGACGCTGGTATCCGGCTATATGGTGCCGAAGCTGGCGCGTGAAATCGGCGGGGAACCGAGTAAGACGCCGCTGGATCTTCAGCTGCGTCAACGGTAAGCGACCCAGGGCAGGCAGCGGCCTGCCCTGGGCCAGAATCCGTTCGCTGGATAAACAAGACGCTATCCGGCAAAAGCAATCAGTTCGGGCATTTATAAACCTGGCCGTTCATTTCGCTGTCGGTCGGCACAAAGCTCGAGAGCATACCCTGCGTTGGGCTGCTGACGCCGTAAATGACGTTGCCGCCCATTTCGGCCGCGTGGTTACGCAGTGCATTGGCCGCACCGCGCATGGAGCCGCCTTCGGCGCCCTGCTGGCCGGAAAGCCAGTTGCTCTGCGCGCCGTTAGCCGTCCCCAACAGCTGGCACTCAGCGCCCGGTTTGTCTTCAACAAAGCGAACATTCTGCCCCGATGCGGTCAGCTCGGTCGTAGAGCTACAGCCCGCAAGCAGCAGCGCTGCGCCGACAATCCCTGCTAAATATTTTACCTGCATGTTATTCCCCATAATCAATGAGCTGGACGCATGTCGTCCGTGTGTAAACCTTATACTAAAAAGATGACCAAAAGAAAAACCCCCGAGCATTTCTGCCCGGGGGTTTCTTATTTCTATGGGGTATAGCGCACGATTACATCATGCCGCCCATACCGCCCATGCCGCCCATACCGCCAGCAGCACCTAAATCAGGCGCGTCGCCTTTCGGCAGGTCGGTCACCATGCACTCGGTGGTGATCATCAGGCCCGCAACGGAAGCCGCGTACTGCAGAGCAGAACGGGTCACTTTGGTTGGGTCCAGGATACCGAAGTCGATCATGTTGCCGTATTCTTCGGTCGCCGCGTTGTAACCGTAGTTACCTTCACCGGCTTTCACCGCGTTAGCCACAACAGACGGTTCTTCACCGGCGTTCAGGACGATCTGACGCAGCGGTGCTTCCATTGCGCGCAGCGCAACTTTGATACCGACGTTCTGATCTTCGTTCTGAGCGGTCAGGCCAGACAGTTTCGCTGCAACGCGAACCAGGGCAACACCACCACCGGCAACCACACCTTCTTCTACCGCAGCACGGGTCGCGTGCAGGGCATCGTCAACGCGTGCTTTTTTCTCTTTCATTTCAACTTCGGTAGCAGCACCGACTTTGATAACGGCAACGCCGCCAGCCAGTTTCGCTACGCGTTCCTGCAGTTTTTCGCGGTCGTAGTCAGAAGTGGCTTCTTCAATCTGTTTGCGGATCTGAGCAACACGGCCCTGAATTGCCGCTTCTTCACCCACGCCATCGATGATGGTGGTGGTGTCTTTGTTGATCACAACGCGTTTAGCCTGGCCCAGGTCTTCCAGGGTCGCTTTTTCCAGCTCCATACCGATCTCTTCAGAGATAACGGTACCGCCGGTCAGGGTAGCGATATCCTGCAGCATCGCTTTACGACGGTCGCCGAAGCCAGGAGCTTTAACAGCAGCGACTTTCACGATACCGCGCATGGTGTTGACCACCAGAGTAGCCAGCGCTTCGCCTTCAACGTCTTCAGCGATAATAACCAGCGGTTTGCCTGCTTTCGCAACGGCTTCCAGAACCGGCAGCATTTCGCGGATGTTAGATACTTTTTTGTCAGCCAGCAGGATGAACGGGCTTTCCAGCTCAACAGCACCGGTTTCCGGCTTGTTGATGAAGTACGGGGACAGGTAGCCACGGTCGAACTGCATACCTTCAACCACGTCCAGTTCGTCTTCCAGACCGGTACCGTCTTCAACGGTGATCACGCCTTCTTTACCGACTTTATCCATCGCTTCAGCGATCAGTTTACCTACGGTTTCGTCGGAGTTAGCGGAAATGGTACCAACCTGAGCAATCGCTTTAGAGTCGGAGCACGGTACGGACAGCGCTTTCAGTTCTTCAACGGCAGCAGCGACAGCTTTGTCGATACCACGTTTCAGATCCATCGGGTTCATGCCCGCAGCAACGGCTTTCAGACCTTCAGTGATGATGGACTGAGCCAGTACGGTTGCGGTGGTGGTACCGTCGCCTGCAGCGTCGTTCGCTTTAGAGGCAACTTCTTTCACCATCTGTGCGCCCATGTTTTCGAACTTGTCTTCCAGCTCGATTTCACGCGCTACGGATACGCCGTCTTTCGTGATGGTCGGCGCGCCGAAGGATTTGTCCAGAACAACGTTACGGCCTTTCGGGCCCAGGGTCACTTTAACTGCATCTGCCAGTACGTTAACGCCGCGCAGCATTTTTACACGTGCGTCGTTACCAAATTTTACGTCTTTAGCTGCCATTTCTTCTATTCCTCAAATTCGTTCGCGCGTTTCTTACGCTTCAACAATTGCCAGGATGTCGCTTTCAGACATGATCAACACTTCTTCATTGTCGATCTTCTCAGATTTAACGCCGTAGCCATCGTTGAAAATCACGATGTCACCAACTTTAACGTCCAGCGGCTGCACGGTCCCGTTTTCCAGGATGCGGCCCTTACCGACAGCGATGATTTCGCCACGAGTTGATTTTGCTGCCGCAGAACCGGTCAGGACGATGCCGCCAGCAGATTTAGTTTCAACTTCTTTGCGTTTGACGATCACACGATCATGTAACGGACGAATACTCATTGATAGCTCTCCTTCGAGAAAGTCATTATCAGTTATGGGTGACGCCGGGCCACGTAGGGTTTTCCGGCTAGTGCCAGAGAGATGGGGATGGTTATTTTGGCCTTCAAGGGGGCACCCTAAAAAAAATTTTTCGCACGCCGTTAATCGCGATAAATCGCTGAAATAGCGGCTGAGAACAGCACAATGACGCGGGGCCATGCGCCGTGCTGGTGTGGTAACATTCGCCTCTTTGCAAGGGTATGGAAGCATGTCATGTCAGGTCTGAAACAGGAGCTGGGGCTGGCTCAGGGCGTTGGGTTATTGTCGACATCGCTGCTGGGCACCGGCGTATTTGCCGTTCCGGCGCTGGGTGCGATTGTTGCCGGAGATAACAGTCTGTGGGCCTGGCCAGCGCTGATCGTGCTGGTTTTCCCGGTCGCGATTGTCTTCGCGCTGTTGGGAAGACACTACCCCAGCGCGGGCGGCGTGGCACACTTTGTAGAGCAGGCCTTTGGCCCAAGACTGGCGCGCGTCACCGGTTGGCTCTTTCTCTCCGTCATTCCGGTGGGCCTGCCCGCTGCGTTACATATTGCCTCTGGTTTTACCCAGGCGCTGTTCGGCTGGCACGGCTGGCAGCTGCTCATGGCCGAGATGGCGACCCTCGCCGTCATCTGGTGGCTGGGCCTGCGCGGCGCCAGCTCGAGCGCTAACTTACAAACCCTGGTCGCGGTGCTGATCGTCGCCCTGCTGGCCGCCGTTTGGGTGTATGGCGATATCGCCGTGAAGGAAATTCCCTTCCCGGCGCTGGCAGATATCGAAATGTCGCCACTTTTCGCGGCGCTTTCCGTCATGTTCTGGTGTTTTGTCGGCCTGGAGGCGTTCGCCCACATGGCGTCTGAGTTTCGCCACCCGGAACGCGATTTTCCCCGCGCGCTGATGATTGGGCTGCTATTGGCGGGCATGGTTTACTGGGCCTGTACGGTGCTGGTGCTGCATTTTCACGCCTACGGCGCCGCCAACACCGCCGCCGCGTCGCTGCCAACCATCGTGGTGCAGTTGTTCGGTGTGAAGGCGCTGTGGGTTGCCAGCGTGGTCGGCTTCCTCGCCTGTTTTGCCAGCACCAACATCTACATTCAAAGCTTTGCCCGGCTGGTGTGGTCGCAGGCGCAGCATAAACCCGATAGCTTCCTGGCGCGGCTTTCGCCGGGGCTGGTGCCGCGCAACGCGCTCAGCGTGGTCATCGGCAGCTGCATGGTCAGCACGCTGGCCAGCTACTGGCTGAACATCAATCTGGATGCGCTCATCATCTATGCCAACGGCATTTTTATCATGATTTATCTGCTGTGCATGCTGGCGGGTTGCCGGCTGCTGGCAGGCCGCTACCGGGCGCTCTCGATGATTGGCGTGGCGCTGTGCCTGCTGCTGTTGGCGATGGTGGGATGGAAAAGTCTGTACGCGGTAGTCATGCTGGCCGCACTGTGGATGCTGCTGCCAAAAAGGCGTGGGTAGGCGCATTCATTGCCCGATGACGCTACGCTTATCGGGCCTACGTGGGTATACATCCCTTGTCGGCCGGATAACTCGCTTGCGACGCCATCCGGCGGTTTGTCAGTAATCTGAAGCCGGAGGCTTAACGCGCTCCGGCTTTTTATTATCGCCATAACTTACGGGCGATTATCGTCTTTATGATCCAGTTGGTCAGGGCGTTCGTCCTTACGCTGATACTCACCGTCGAAGGTCTGGCCGCTGGTTGTCCCGCCGCCAAAACCGCCCCCCGGCATGCGCCCAAAGTGCAGGTGCGGCATCAGCTTCACGGTCAGATGCTTCTGCACCGGCGGCAGCAACAGCACCAGACCCAGGAAATCGGTAAAGAACCCCGGCAACAGCAGCAGCAGGCCGGCGAGGATCAGCGATACGCTTTTAATCATCTCAGCCGCCGGGCTTTCACCCGCCTGCATTTTTTCCTGCATTAGCATCAGGTTTTTGAAGCCCTGGTTACGCACCAGCGACATGCCGATCACGGAAGTAAAAATAACCAGAATCAACGTCATCAGGACGCCAAACACATGGGCGACCTGGATAAAAATGGATATCTCAATGTAAACATAGAGAAATATGGCAATTAACGGTATCCAGCGCACTGGCATCTCCTGTGAGGTAAATAACGCGTATCACGCGCCTGCAGCGATTCATGTTTCTCTGCACTACAGTGAAGTGGTGATTAATCGCCGTTTTTCAATCAGCGGTTATTGAGATTTTTGTCAACAATCGTCAAGCGGTGATTCATTTCACAAATTAATAATTCTTATCCATTGCTTCTGATAATAAGTGATCCAGATTACTGCAATCCGCTATTATCAGCATATGATCATGGACACCGGGCCGATTAAGGAAATAATCTGCGGTCAGAAAAACGCATGACCATAAAAATCCTGCGTATTTGGGTGAAATCATTGGCAGCTCGCAAAAAGAAGGTTCACATGCTAAACAACATTCGTATCGAAGAAGATCTGTTGGGTACCAGGGAAGTTCCTGCTGACGCTTACTACGGCGTTCATACTCTGAGAGCGATTGAAAACTTTTACATTAGTAACAGTAAAATCAGCGACATCCCAGAGTTCGTACGTGGGATGGTGATGGTGAAGAAAGCAGCGGCCCTGGCGAACAAAGAATTACAAACCATTCCTAAAGGCGTAGCCAACGCCATCATTGCAGCCTGCGATGAAGTTCTGAATAACGGCAAGTGCATGGATCAGTTCCCGGTAGACGTCTACCAGGGCGGCGCGGGTACCTCCGTAAACATGAACACCAACGAAGTGCTGGCAAACATCGGTCTGGAGCTGATGGGCCACCAGAAAGGTGAATACCAGTACCTGAACCCGAACGACCACGTTAATAAATGCCAGTCCACCAACGATGCTTACCCAACCGGTTTCCGCATCGCGGTTTACACCTCTATCGTTAAGCTGGTTGATGCTATCCACCAGCTGGGCGAAGGCTTCCAGCGTAAAGCGGCTGAATTCCAGGACGTGCTGAAAATGGGTCGCACCCAGCTGCAGGACGCAGTGCCAATGACCCTGGGCCAGGAATTCCATGCCTTTAACGTACTGCTCAATGAAGAAACCAAAAACCTGCTGCGTACTGCGGAGCTGTTGCTGGAAGTGAACCTCGGCGCAACCGCAATCGGTACTCGCCTGAACACCCCGGATGGCTATCAGCAGCTGGCGGTGCAGAAACTGGCGGAAGTCAGCAATCTGGCCGTCGTCCCGGCGGAAGACCTGATTGAAGCCACCTCTGACTGTGGCGCGTACGTAATGGTTCATAGCTCGCTGAAACGCCTGGCGGTGAAAATGTCGAAGATCTGTAACGACCTTCGCCTGCTCTCCTCCGGCCCGCGCGCTGGCCTGAATGAAATCAACCTGCCGGAACTGCAGGCAGGGTCCTCCATCATGCCGGCAAAAGTTAACCCGGTCGTACCGGAAGTGGTTAACCAGGTGTGCTTCAAGGTCATCGGCAACGATACCACCGTCACCATGGCCTCCGAAGCCGGTCAGCTGCAGCTGAACGTGATGGAACCGGTCATTGGTCAGGCGCTGTTTGAGTCTATCCATATCCTGACCAACGCCTGCTACAACCTGCTGGAAAAATGCATCGACGGGATCACCGCGAACAAAGAAGTCTGCGAAAACTACGTCTATAACTCGATTGGTATCGTCACCTACCTCAACCCGTTCATCGGCCACCACAACGGCGATATCGTCGGTAAAATTTGTGCCGAAACCGGTAAGAGCGTGCGTGAAGTGGTGCTGGAACGTGGCCTGTTGACCGAGGCAGAACTGGACGATATTTTCTCGCCGCAGAACCTGATGCACCCGGCCTATAAAGCAAAACGTTATACCGATGAAAGCGAACAGTAATCTTTCTGACTAATAAACTGAGGCATGTCATGATGACATGCCTTTTTTGTTTCTATAATTCACGAAAACACAACAATTACATATCAACTTGTTAAACAAGGAAGGCTAATATGTTTGGAGCAGAACTGGTCATTGTGCTTCTTGCCATCTATTTAGGGGCAAGACTTGGGGGGATAGGCATCGGCTTTGCCGGCGGCTTCGGCGTGCTGGTGCTGACGCTTATTTTTCAAATTAAACCGGGCGCGATACCCTTTGACGTTATCGAGATCATCATGGCGGTTATCGCCGCAATTGCCGCGATGCAAATTGCCGGTGGTATGGACTATCTCGTCAGCCTCGCCGAGCGCCTTCTGCGTCGGCACCCAAAATACATTACGTTCCTCGCGCCGCTGGTCACCTGGTTTATGACTATCCTTGCCGGTACCGGGCATACCGCATTCTCTACGCTGCCGGTGATCACCGAAGTAGCAAAAGAACAGGGCATCCGTCCTTCCCGCCCGCTGTCTATCGCCGTGGTCGCCTCGCAGATTGCGATTACCGCCTCGCCGATTTCCGCTGCGGTTGTGTTCTTCGCCGGCATCCTTGAGCCAATGGGCGTGAGCTACCTGACCCTGCTGGCCATCTGTATTCCGGTCACCCTGATTGCCGTAATGCTCACCGCGATCGTCTGTAACTTCCTGGGCTGCGAACTGAAAGACGACCCGGTGTACCAGGAACGTCTGGCAAAAGGCGAAGTGCGCCTGCGTGGCAGCAAGGTGTTTGAGCTGAAGCCGCACGCTAAACGTTCGGTGCTGCTGTTCCTGATCGGTATTGTGGCGGTGATGTTCTACGCAACGGCCATCAGCGATACCGTCGGTCTGATTCAGAACCCGGTGCTGCCGCGTAACGAAGCCATTGTGGTGTTTATGCTGACTATCGCCACGCTGATTTGCGTCACCTGTAAAGTGGACACCGGTGAAATCCTCAACGCCAGCACGTTTAAATCCGGCATGAGCGCCTGCGTGTGCGTGCTGGGCGTCGCGTGGCTTGGCGATACCTTCGTGAAGGCGCACATCGCTGATATTCAGGGTATTGCGGGCGACCTGCTGCAAAACTACCCGTGGCTGCTGGCGGTGGTGCTGTTCTTTGCGGCCACTCTGCTGTATTCCCAGGCGGCGACCACCAAGGCCCTGATGCCTGCGGCGCTGATGCTGGGCGTTACGCCGCTGACCGCGATTGCGTCCTTTGCGGCAGTGTCTGCGCTGTTCGTTCTGCCAACCTATCCAACGCTGCTGGCAGCGGTAGAAATGGACGACACCGGCTCGACCCGTATCGGTAAATACGTCTTCAACCACGCGTTCCTGATCCCGGGCGTGATTGCCATCGCCCTGTGCGTGATTTTTGGGTTTATCTTCGGTGGGTTAATCCTCTAACCGCCTGTAAATATCCTTAAAGTCGGGCCGCTCTGCGGCCCGATTCACTCAACCCGCTCCAACCGCCGTGCTATAGTGCCTCTTTTCATCGATAACGAGGTTTACAATGAGCACTCCCGACGCTGTAGTGGTTCTCTGTACTGCTCCGGATGAAGCGACCGCCCAGGATCTGGCGGCCAAAGTGCTGGCGGAAAAATTAGCCGCCTGCGTGACCCTGCTACCCGGCGCGACATCGCTATACTATTGGGAGGGGAAGCTCGAACAAGAGTATGAAGTTCAAATGCTGCTCAAAACCGACCTTACCCACCAGCAGGCGTTGCTGGACTGCCTCAAGGCGCACCACCCGTACCAAACGCCAGAACTGTTAGTATTACCCGTTACTCACGCAGATGTTGATTATCTCTCATGGCTCAACGCATCCTTACGCTGATTCTGCTGCTGTGCAGCACCTCAGCCTTCGCCGCCGGGCTGTTTGACGGCCCCGGCAAGACAAATTTCGTTCCCGCTGATCGGGCGTTTGCCTTCGATTTTCAGCAGAAACAGCATGACGTGAATCTCCGCTGGCAGGTAAAAGAGGGCTACTACCTCTACCGCCAGCAGATCAAGATTAACCCGGCCAACGCCAGCATCGCCCCGCTCGCGTTGCCCAAAGGTCAGCCGCATCACGACGAGTTCTATGGCAACAGCGAAATCTACCGCCAAAGCCTGACCATACCCGTCACGCTGACCGAGGCCAGCCACGGCGCCACCTTGACGGTCACCTACCAGGGCTGCGCCGACGCGGGCTTCTGCTACCCACCGGAAACCCGAACCGTACCGCTGAACGCGGTCTCTGCCCTCCCATCCTCCGGGGAGGCCGCCGGGGTAAGGGGCGATGCTAGCGCCGCCCTCCCCTTCAGTGCGCTTTGGGCCTTACTTATCGGTATTGGTATCGCCTTCACTCCGTGCGTACTGCCGATGTACCCGCTGATCTCCGGCATCGTCCTCGGCGGCAAACAGCGTCTTGCCACCGGCCGCGCGCTGCTGCTGGCATTCATCTACGTGCAGGGCATGGCGCTCACCTATACCGCGCTGGGCCTGGTCGTTGCCGCTGCCGGGATGCAGTTCCAGGCCGCGCTGCAGCATCCTTACGTACTGATCGGCCTGTCGGCGGTCTTTATTCTGCTGGCGCTGTCGATGTTTGGTGCCTTTTCGCTCCAGCTACCGTCATCGCTGCAAACCCGTCTGACCCTGATGAGCAACCGCCAGCAGGGCGGCTCTGTGGGCGGCGTGTTTGCGATGGGCGCGATTGCAGGGCTGATTTGTTCGCCGTGTACCACCGCACCGCTGAGCGCTATTCTGCTGTATATCGCCCAAAGCGGTAACCTGTGGCTCGGCGGCGGCACGCTGTACCTCTACGCGCTGGGCATGGGCCTGCCGCTGATCCTGGTAACGGTGTTCGGCAACCGCCTGCTGCCAAAAAGCGGGCCGTGGATGGCGCACGTCAAAACTGCCTTTGGCTTTGTGATCCTTGCGCTGCCGGTGTTCCTGCTGGAGCGTATTATTGGCGATATCTGGGGGCTGCGGCTGTGGTCGATGCTCGGCGTGGCCTTCTTCAGCTGGGCGTTTATTAGCAGCCTCGGCTTGAAAAAACCCTGGCAGCGCATCGGGCAAATTATCCTGCTGGCCGCCGCGCTGATTAGCGTGCGCCCGCTTCAGGATTGGGCCTTTGGCACCACCGTGGCGCAGAACCCATCGCACCTCGCCTTTACCCGCATCAGCAGCGTCGAAACGCTGGAAAGCGCGCTGGCTAACGCCCGCGGTAAACCGGTGATGCTCGACCTGTACGCCGACTGGTGCGTGGCCTGCAAAGAGTTTGAGAAGTACACCTTTAGCGACCCGCAGGTACAGCAGGCGCTGCAAAACACCGTCCTGCTGCAAGCAGATGTTACCGCCAACAGCGCCCGGGACGTGGCGCTGCTGAAACATTTGCAGGTACTCGGTCTGCCGACAATCCTTTTCTTTGATGAAAACGGCAACGAGCTGCCCGCTTTACGGGTGACCGGCTTTATGGACGCCACCGCGTTCCGCGCACATTTGCGCGATCGCCAACCGTAGACAACACTTTTAGACGAATAGCCGTCGGGAACGGAGGAGAATACCGTGCAACGCGAAGACGTATTGGGAGAAGCTCTGCAGCTCCTTGAACAAAAAGGGATGGCCAGCACAACGCTGGAGATGGTTGCTGAGCGCGTGGACCGCCCGCTGGAAGAGCTGCGCCGCTACTGGCCTGACAGCGAAGCGTTGCAGTATGACGCCCTGCGCTATCTGAGTCAGCAGGTGGAAACCTGGCGTCGCCAGCTGATGCTAAACGATGCGCTGACGGCAGAAGAGAAGCTGCTCGCCCGCTACAGCGCGCTAACCGACTGCGTCACCAAAAACCGCTATCCCGGCTGTCTGTTTATCGCCGCCTGTACCTTCTACCCGGACGCCGAGCACCCGATTCATCAGCTCGCTAACCAGCAGAAGCAGGCCGCATTCCAGTTCAGCCATACGCTGCTGACCCAGTTGGAAGTCGACGACCCATCGATGGTGGCGAAACAGATGGAGCTGGTACTGGAGGGCTGCCTGAGCCGCATGTTAGTCAACCGTAGCCAGGTCGATGTTGATACCGCCCACCGGCTGGCGGAAGATATTTTGCGCTTCGCGCAGTGCCGCCAGGGCGGCGCGCTCACCTGAGCCCACCGGGCATGGCTACGCGTTTCCACGACAGAAACCGCAAAATTGCCGTAATAGTAAGCAGTTGAACCATTTTCGCCGAAATTTGGTTGACGGCCGTGACTGATTGCGGTTTAATGCGCCCCGTTGCCCGGATAGCTCAGTCGGTAGAGCAGGGGATTGAAAATCCCCGTGTCCTTGGTTCGATTCCGAGTCCGGGCACCACTATTTAAAGAACCCAGCCTATGGCTGGGTTTTTGCTTTTGGGTATTCTCCATTTATGCCACGCCAGCCTTATGCCAAATGAGGCGATACACTGCTTATCACCGATACCCTACATTATTAAATGAAATCACTCCCCTCCTCAGCACGCTAAACCCCGGATGAGCATGTTGGTAAGATTGCGGATGGAAGCGCGCGATGGCGAACCGCTGAGTCTTGAAGGTTTGGCGCGCAAAAAGATCGAATCCGACCTCCCTGAGGACCTCTTCAGGAACCTGATACGATTGATCGACTAACCCCCAAAACGTCCAGCCAGATTCAACGCAAATTCCAAGTATCTTGCTGTTCGCGTAGCTGACGCTGACTGCGCCCAGCGTTAAACCAACCAGATTGCCGAGCAAAGCCCCCAATACCGGTACCGGAACAATCATCTGTCCCAGTAATGCCCCTCCGCTTCCCATAATAAGCGCTACAGCATCTCTTGAGGACTGAAAGGCCAGTTCTTTGCCGGTGATCTGCCCCTGAGCATATCGCCAGGAGTTTTCAATGGAATTCAGCGCGATGGCGGTCGCCATGCCAACCGCAGTGGGGGAGATACCTTTAAAAGACTGTCCCATTAGCCCCGTTTTGCATGAGGCCGTAATGAGCGCCGCAAGACCGCCTCGTAATCCCGCGCCAGAGGAGCTGGAAAGCACCTGACCTGCGCCTTCACGAATGAGCCTGGCATCCCATTGACCGGACTGAATGTACTGAACCACGAGACGATATACGTGAGGGGCGGCAGTCAACGCCGCAGAAAAAGCGGCCGCATTTAGCGCCGCATTCCCGGACTCTCTAAGAATATCTGACCACGCAATGAAACTCTCGGTATTCAGCCCGTACGCATCGGGATCAATTTCGCCCTCGCGTTTAAAGTCTGATGCCATTTCTCTGGCTTCATTTTCACTTTGAGGCTTAGACGAAATGCCATCCACTTCAATACGATCCCTCGCCGTATCAGCCGTGTTTTGATATGCATCCGCCAGTTCAGGGGAAATCGCCTGGTTTCGCGCCGCTTGTTTTTGCGACTCTGCAATAACACCGTCAAGCTGATCGCTCGGTACAATTTTTTGGCTGCCGGAATAGGCAGGCTCACCCAGTTCCCTGGCCGTGTCTTTCGCTGTTTTGTAGTATTTTAATTCTGCGTAAGAGGCGGTTTCGGAATCGCCGTAATGAATATCCTGGCCTGTCTTATTGTTCCCTGGTACGTTAGCCCATATGTCATCATGACCTTTCGCCGTGGCGGAAATCTTTAGTGTTTCCGAATGCCAGAGCTCAGCAATGTGACCTTTAACGTAGTTTGCATCCACATTGGCACGACGCTCAGCCTCCGTTTTAAGTGCTTCAACAGCCTTATCTATCGCAGACTGAACATCATTGACGAATTCTGCCGATTCCTGGGCACCCGCTACCCCAGAAAAATCACGGCTCGCGCTGTAATAGGCATCGGCAAAATCAGTCATTATGAACAGCCCTCATTGCCAACCCAGGCATCCAGTTCAGTAAAAACAAAATGGTAAATGGCGAGCTTTGTTTGCTCGTAACGCAATTCTTTTACTTCACTCTTGCCCTTAAAAAAATTGACGACTTTATACCCAATAATGCCTAAGGCGCCGCCGAGGGGAATGAACGGGACGGAAAGAAGCAATGCGGCATTAACCGAAGCGCCAATCTTTCCTGAAGGCTTTAGCCCATAACCTAAATCATGTCGATAGGCTTCAAAATCTTGTTTCTGTGCCAGATTACCCATTCCGAATACGACGGCTTTACTCCCATCATGCCCAAAACAGACACCGTTGATATTCACAATATTGGAAATCTGTGGCAGGTACATCTTTGAGAATTTATTTTCTTCCGCATCACCAATGAATATCACATAGCTACGTCCGGAAAGGGTTGGCATATTTTGTTTGTAAATTTCAATGGTCCAGGCTGCGCTATCAAACCCCTCTACCTTCGATATTTCATGCTGCAGTGCAATCGCCAGCTCTTCGTAATCTTCTGGATAAACCACAATCACTTGCTTGCTCGGGAACATATTAAAACTCCGATATTTTCATTCTGCGTAGATCCGCTCTTATTTTTATCTTACCGAAATATCCCACAAGCGACGCCGCTCACGGCCATGATTTGTTGATCATCATCATGCGGCTGCTAAGCCACCTCATCCAGCCCTGACTCAATGATTCGCTTGCGCAGCGTGGCGATGGTGTTAGACAGCGCTTTCTCCTGCTGGCGGAAATAGGCCTGCGGATCGGCAAGCGTGGATACCAGCAGCCAGGATTTCTCCTTCTCAAGCGCGAGCATTTCGGCCTGCAGGCTGGCAATTTGCTGCTGGGTGGCGCTGATTTTGCGCAGCAGCAGCGTCAGATCGTTGAGCCTCTCGCTCGCCATCATCGGTTCGTGCTGGCGCATCAGCTGGGCAAGTAGATTACGGATAGCCGTGAGGTCACCGCGTTGCCTGGCCTGATTGAGCTGGGCCATCATCTCGTTCGCTTCTGCCTTTAACGCATCGTCCACCAAATCGGGGTGGCAAAGTTTACTTGCCTGACGCCACAGCCGTTTGAGTTCCTGACGATCCTCCTGCGCCATATTTTCCTGACGCTCGCGGCGTTTCTCTGCTTTTTGCTGCTGATCGCGCCAGGTTTCATACTGTTCGCGCGCTTCATCACGCGCACGGCGTTCACTGGCATCGTCGTGCAGGTTCATTTCGGCCTGCCTGCGCAGTGAGGCTTCGGCCAGGAGCTTGCGCAGCCTCAACACCTCGGCCATCAGATGTCCCAGATGCTGCATATAGAGATCGTTAAACTCATCAAGCCTGCTCAGGCGCGCGTTTCTGGCATCAATCAGCGCCTGCAGCTGCGTTTCCAGCGCTTTTAGCTCCAGCTTGCTGGCCGCAATGCGCGGATCTTGCCAGTGGGTCATCGTCCGCTGACTTTGCAACCAGCTGACGATAGCGTTCATCGCCTCGCCGTAGCGCCGGGTCTCCAGCGCCTGGATAATGGCGTCAATGGCGGGATCGTCAATGTCGTATTTCAGGTGTGAAATCTGACTGGCAATGATCTCATCATCTTCCAGTTCAATGGCATTCTTGATGATTTCCAGCCGCTTGATGGGTTTACTCATGGGGCGTGTGCTCGGCGTCCTGACCGTCGGAATGGATGGCAGAGTAGCACTCGTTCCGGTGCGCCGTCAGCCGCTATGTCATATTATAAGTGACGTTATTTCAGTCGCTTAGATTTTCGATATGATGTATATACTTAAGTCAGACTGACGGCGATTAATCTCGTTATTTTGCCAGCGCCTGGCGCAAATCGGCGCGCAAATCTTCCACGCCTTCAATGCCCACCGAGAGGCGAATCAGCTGCGGCGTAATGCCGTTGGCCAGCCGCTGTGCCAGCGGAATAGAAGCATGGGTCATACTGAACGGCTGGCTTACCAGACTTTCCACACCACCAAGGCTTTCGGCGAGGGTAAAGAGCCGCAGCTTTTTGATCACCGCCGCTGCCCGTTCGGCATCCCCTTTGACCACGATGGAGATCATCCCACCCGGCTGCGCCATCTGACGGCGAGCAAGCGAATAGTCGGGATGAGATTCCAGCCACGGAAACCAGACCTTTTCCACCTGTGGCTGCTGCTCAAGCCACTGGGCAAGCGCCAGCGCGTTGCTGCTGTGACGTTCCATACGCAGCGACAGCGTACGGATCCCGCGCAGGGTCAGGAAGCTGCTGAACGGATCGAGCACGCCGCCAACGGCGTTTTGCAAATAGCCGAGCTGCTCGGCCAGCGCCGGATTATCGCCCACCACCGCAAGACCGGCGACCACATCGGAGTGGCCGTTCAGGTACTTGGTGGCGGAGTGCACCACAATATCAAAGCCGAATGCCAGCGGGCGCTGGATAACCGGCGAGGCGAAGGTGTTATCCGCCACGCTGATCAGATTGTGGCGGCGGGCGATCCTGGCGATCGCCTCCAGATCGGCAAGCTTCAGCAATGGATTGGTCGGCGTTTCGACCCAAATCATGCGGGTTTCCGGGCGAATAGCGGCTTCAAGTTCCGACAGCGCGCCAGGCTTGACCCAGCTCACCTGCAGCCCGGCGCTACGGCGACGCACGTTTTCAATCAACCGGTACGTCCCACCATAGACATCGTCTACGGCGACAATATGGCTGTCTTTATCCAGCAGTTCCAGCACCGTAGAGATAGCCGCCAGCCCGGAAGCGAAAGCATAGCCGCGGCTGCCGCCTTCCAGTTCGGCAATCGCGGTCTCTAACGCGCTGCGCGTGGGGTTACCGCTACGCGAATACTCATAGCCGTTGTGCTGTCCCGGCGCAGGTTGGGCATAGGTCGAGGTCGCGTAAATCGGTGGCATCACCGCGCCGTGGCTATCGGTGAAGGTGCCGCTGTGTACGCTCAGCGTATCGAAGGTTTTCATCATTTATTCCTTACTGCGCAAGACGATTGCGCCAGCTTGTGAGAAGATCGCTGCGGGTAATGAGGCCAAGAAAACGCTCGTTATCCACGACCACCGCGACCTGGCCGCGATCAAAAATCGGTTTTAGCGCGCTTTCGGGGGCCGTGATATCGAGGGTTTCCACCTCATGAGTCATCGCCTCACGAACCGGCAGGCCAAAGCGCTGGCTGTCGCCCTGCACGTGGCTCAGCAGATCCCACTCATCAACGATGCCCACGACCCGCCCCGCTTCCAGTACCGGTAGCTGCGAGATGTCGTAAAGGCGCATCCGCGCCAGCACGGTGGCCAGAGTGTCATCCGGCGCGGCGGTGACGGTAGCGCCGTCATCATGACGCAGCGCGATAAAATCGCTCAGATCGCCGCGATTTTCGCGGGTGAGCAGACCCTGCTGGCGCATCCAGTCATCGTTGAACATTTTCGACAGGTACTTGTTGCCGCTATCACAGGCAAAAGTCACCACCCGCTTAGGCGTAGTCTGTGCACGACAGTAGCGCAGCGCTGCCGCCAGCAAGGTGCCGCTTGAAGAGCCCGCCAGAATGCCTTCCACCAACAGAAGCTCGCGTGCGGTCGTGAAGGCCTCCCGATCGCTGATACGTAATGCCTGATGCACGCTGTCAATGTGCGCCAGCGGGGGAATGAAGTCTTCACCAATGCCTTCAACCAGCCACGATCCAGCTTCCTGATAGCGACCGCTCTCAACCCGATCGGCGAGGATCGATCCGACCGGATCGGCAAGGATAAACTCGGTTTGCGGTGAGTGTTCGGCAAACCATGCCTGCAGTCCGCCAAGCGTCCCCCCCGAGCCCACGCCGACCACGATGGCATCAATCTGTCCGTCGAGCTGCTGATACAGCTCCGGCGCGGTGGTCGCCGAGTGCGCCAACGGATTGGCGGCGTTATTGAACTGATCAATGTAAAACGCGCCGGGGAGCGCTTTCGCCAGCCGCTGGGCGTAGTCCTGATAGTAGGCCGGGTGGCCTTTGCCAACGTCCGAACGGGTCAGCACCACCTGAGCGCCAAGGGCACGGAGGTGGAAAATCTTCTCCCGGCTCATTTTGTCCGGCACAACAAGGATAAGCTTGTACCCGCGCTGGGCGGCGATCAAAGCCAGCCCAAGCCCGGTGTTGCCCGCGGTGGCTTCGACAATGGTACCGCCCGGCAGCAGCAGCCCCTGCTTTTGCGCCTCGTCGATCATCGACAGCGCCACCCGATCTTTGATGGAGCCGCCGGGGTTCTGATTTTCCAGCTTCAGAAACAGGTCACACGGGCCGGTATCCAACTTATGCAGCTGCAGTACCGGCGTCTGGCCGATCAGCTCGGTGACGGAATGGTAAACGGTCATACACTTTCATCCTGATATAGAGGGAATAGCCAGAGTGTAGGACTGCAAAAAATGGATGATAAAGAACCTTTATCTGCCCGTTAGCGCGAATTGGAATATGACCTGCTATTTAGCCATGTGGATGGAAAGACGTTTAGTCGTGCAGAGGGGTTGATGGCTATCAAAGCGCTAATTTGCTGTATTTTCAGCCACAAAAGGCGCTATACGCCTCGCCTTTTGCCATCCTACGGCTTTGTATTGTTGAACTTCATCTAAGTCAGCATCGCGCTTATGGCTGCCTGTGGTTGGCAAAGATCGCCTTCGCCGTTTGTTTTCAGCGCCCTCAATGGCGGAACGGGCAAAAAAAATCGGCGCAACGCGCCGATTTTTCGCCTTAACACACTCAGAACTCGTAGCGCAGCCCAAGCTGAGCCGCTTTGTGCGTGTAGTTATTCTCGCCCACCAGCCCGGAAATCTGACCATAAATGTGGGTGTTCTGACGCACTTCCGCCTGCAGACCCAGTTTGGCTTCAAAGCGGTTTTTCGGGATATCGCTTGAATAGGTCGTATTGTTGAAGCTCATGCTGTTGTTCGCGTCTGACCATAACCAGTTCACCGTCAGGAACGGCTGGAACTGCGCCTTCTCGTTGCCGTCCGTCGGCTGAAGGTAGGTACGAATGCCCAGCCGCGTCGCCACGCCGCTGGCGTCATCGTTGTTCACCAGCAGGCCGTTGCGGTCATTAATGGTCGATGCGCTGTAGTGCGTGTAGCTGATCTGCCCCTGCGGTTCCACCATCCAGCGCCATTTCTCAAACGGCTTCACCGTACTCGCATAGCCCGTTTCCAGCGACGTGGTCCAGGCGCGGCTGCGGTAATCTTTCGTATTTTCCGCGCTGTTATTAAACCAGCTGTACATGCTCCACAGATCGCTGTACCAGCCTTCCGCCTGCTCTGCGTTGTCGTACCAGGTGAGATACGCCCCGGCGCCGTAGCCTTCAACTTTACTGCGCGCCGAAGACCCCGTGCTTTTACTACGGCTGACGCTGTCCGCGCGGCCCCATGCGCCCATCAGACCAAAGTGATAACGATCGCCATGCTCAGTGTCCCACTGGGTCAGATCGCCGCCCAGGTGAACCACCCGGTTATTACTGTCGACGCTCAGCGACCGTCCGGCCGCATCCGATTTGGTATTGCTCGCCACCGCACGGATCCACATCCCCGGCTCAGCGCGCTCGTCGCCTTTAAAGCGTTCCAGGTACTGCGGCTCCCCCAGACGGTCATGCAGCGAGTGCATAAACAACCCCGTCGCCATCGCCTGGTTGGCAAGGTAGCTGCCGATATCCGGGTTGAGCTGCTGCTGGCTGGTACGCAGATAGAAACTCTGGTTGTTCGGATCCAGCAGTGAGCCCTGCTCCAGCGTGTATTCATAGGCCCCCGCTTTCAGCGGCCCGCCCGCCAGCGTAAAGGCGTTCTGCTCAGACGCCCCGAGCACGTCTACCACCAGGATCCCGTCTTCGCTGGTCACGGCCCCTTTACCGCCCACCTGGTTCACCCGAATCCGCGTCGCCGCGCTGCCGGTCTGCGCATTGTCGACCACCAGTACGTCACTTTGCGAGGCGCTGCCGCCTTCGTTGAGCACCGTATCGACCAGCAGGAAGCCGCCGTCAGAGATGAAGCTGCCGCCCCCGGATGTCACCGCCCCCCCGGCGTGGGCCGACTGGCCGCTCAGCTCGCTGTTCGCCGTGATCGCCAGCAGGTCACCCGCCAGCTGATTCACCGCCAGGTTCAGCGTGCCCGCATTGTGGAAGGTGTCCACGTTCAGCAGCTGCGCCTGATTAATCCCCGCCGTGGCGATGGATTTTGTGCCCTGCGCGCTGTACATCCCGGTGGTATCGACCGCACCGGCATTCTGCACGGCAGCCAGCTGAATCAGCGCTCCCGCCGCGTTATTGACCTGATTATCCCCCTCACCGAACTGCAGCAGGGCAACCTGTTTGGTATCCCGTTCGCCATCGCCGTTGGTATCGGAAAAACTGCGCAGGTTCAGGGTGTGGTAGTTGTTCAGCGTGGTATTGCTGTTGACGGCGTTCAGATAGCCGGTGATATCGCCGTAGTTGTTCAGCGTCACCTGACGCCCGTTGGTGTCGTCAATGGCGATAGCCAAATCACTCAGCGCGCCAATGCTGCCAGCGTTTTCCAGCGTATACTGCGCGCCAGAGCCGAGTGCATACGTGGAGGTGGTATCGGCAAACTTCACGCCGTAACCCTGTTTTGCCCCGCCGGAAACCGTGGCCCCGGAGGCAATGGCAATCACCCCTTCGCCGCTGCCCGTCATCGCCACCCCGCCTAACCCGGCGGCCGCATCCACATGCGTACCGGATGCAAGCTGAACGGACTGACCGTTCGACCCGCTGACGGCAATGGCCGTGCTGTTTTCACCGCTGACCTTCAGCGTGCCGGTCTCATAGTAGACGCCCGCCGTGCCATAGTAACTGATGGCATTAATGCCATATACCGGCGTGCTGCCGGTGAGCGACGCCGCAAGAATATCGCCCTGGTTGACCACCAGCGTTTCGCCGTGGTTACTTTCCGCCAGTATCGCACTACCGTCAGCGGTCGCGATCAGCCCCTGGTTGATCACGGTGGCATTATTGCCGCCAAACATAGAAATTGCATCGGAGTTGCTGCCCGCGATGGTCAGCTTACCCTGGTTCCATACCGTCGCATCACCCAGCATTTCTGAGTTACGGGCAAAGATACCCTTGGAATTTGCCGCTCCCGCACCCAGCGACAGCGTTCCCGAGTTGACGATCAGCATTTCCGCAGTGCCAGACACGTTGAGACGCTCGGCAATCATCGCCTTAATCCCAAAGGAATCGCTGCCATCAACGGTCAGCAGTCCGTTATTGCGGATATCCATCGTCCCGGAATCCATATTACTTTCAGCATGAATGCCATGTGAGGTAACGCCCTTAACAACGATCTCGCCGTCATTCACCGCCGTCATGGTGATATTTTCAGCGGCTATCTGGTCTGCATAGGTTTGCATGAGGATAGCGCTGGACTCAGTATTACCGTAATCGCCCGTGTAGCCTTGCTCGAGCGTAATCTTCCCGGCATTGTAGATGCTGATATCGCCCGTTCCCGCGCTAAAAACTCTTATCCCCGAGGAACTATTGCCTGCCATATTGATGACGCCGTCGGCCAGGTTAGCGATAGAAATGACGCCCTTGCTATCTTCTGCCGCATGCGCAGAAATCCCGTTGCCCGCATCTCCCAGGCTGTTGATCGTGCCTGCATGTACGATGTTGCTGCCATCGCGGGAATAGGTTTTAATCCCGGTCGCACCGAGACCCTGCGTCGTGATTAACGTGTTTTTCTCAGCGGTGACCGCCGTGGTGCCCAGGTTCGCATAAGCCAATACCGCCGGGTTATAGTCTGCGGCGACACCCGGTGCCTCCAGCGTCAAGGTAATATCAGACCCTTCACTCAGAACAACCTCTGAATGCCCCTCTTCACCTTTATGTTCGGTATAAATCGCCGCCCCCTGAAGCCAACCGCCGGGGCTTTGACTCACCGTGAGATCGATATTCGAATTGCTTGTGGTGACGATGGTCGATCCTTCGGTGTCGCTGCGCAGGTAGAGACCGCCCCAGAGCCATTCATTATCTATTCGGCCTTTAATGACGGAATCTAATACTGTAAGACTCAGATCGCCATAATTGGGATTGCTTTCCGTGCTATTACCTACCCCCAGACTAATAATGCTAGGGATATTCATCCCCTTAAACGTGTTACCTGACTGAAAGTCGATAATATTGTAATTCTTTACCACCAGATTATGCACACCGCTTGAGCCACCCTGTTGAAGAATGGAATCGTTACGATCGGGCAAACCTGTACCATCCAATATTACGGTATCACTACTCGCTAATGTGACGGATGGAAACAGGATCGTAGATATCACCATCGCGAGAATTTTTTTACTAAATAACATGCGCATATTGCACCTTCCAAATATTTCCAAATTAATTAATTTTTCAGTCAAAAAGTGCTGAGGACTTATTGACGGCGCATAACTTGTTTTTTGATATAAGAAGGGTAAGCGATGCTATTAGCAAAAAAGGATTGACGGTGATAAGGCAATGGCGGTCGCCAACATGCGTGCTGGAATGTACTCGCATCATAATCTCCATTTATTTTAACGTGTTGCCTATTGGCATCCTGCCACTCACGCGCCCAGAGGCTTAAATTCAGGTGTAGCACTATGCCTGACCAGCAACGTTATCAGTGTACAAACAGCGTATTTGTCATTATATAATGCATGCATCTACAATATATGCTTAAGCCATTAACCCTCGACGGCAACGACAGCATATTCATTGATGCCTGTATTCATCATTTTTTCTCACCATAGGATACTACCGGCTTAATATCACTCATTTTGCCGATGCTATAGTAGGGCAGAACCGCGGCTATCTCCCCCTGAAAACTTTATATTTTCATCAACATAAAAAGTTGTCAAGGCGGAAATCCCTGCACATAAACATAACAACAAACGGCTCTACCACATATAGGACAATAATCTTATCCGCCCTATAAAAATGGAAAAAAACTCTCAAAATATAGCGTCATTCTTTATAAAAAATAAGAAACGCGATTTCAAATAGGATTATTAATACCAGGGCTAAGATTATTACTATAGAACAATAATTAAAACTGACGTATCCACACATGAACGTATGGTTAGTTTACATACAGCCCCAGAAGGAAGGCACTGCCGGAATCGTATCTTATGCATCAAACAAACGTCAGCCCGCGGCTTTTCTTTGTCTGGAATTTACACACAGCTTACGTAGCGATTACAGATCCAAGACCTGGCTAAGTTCTCTGATGTTGTCTCTGAAAATATCGAGATGCTGTGCCTTAAAGAGGTAAACCTCTGAGAAAGCGATAATAAGAGCGGTAAACAACAGCGAATAAATGAAAACAAACGCGATTCTGGTCATCATCAACCCTCCATGGTCAAGACGTCGCACCGTCGCGTTTACTGAGAGGATAAAAACGACGGTGAACCGGTTATGCCATATGATGGCACTGACAGCCTATCCTGGTCTGCGCTAATTTATATGCCGCAATCGCGTAGAACACGGCCATGGCAAAACCGACGATCGGATAGAACATAAACCCAAATAGCAGACAGGAGAGAATATGGCCGAGACCCGCAAGGAGGAATCCACGCCGTTTCAGTCGAAATTTTCCGTAAGAAAAAACGTAGATCAGGTAGGCGGCGATAGCGACCATAACAAACAGCTTCATTGACAGGAAACGCCTGGAAATGTTGAAGTCTTCAAAACCCAAGTGTGGCAACAACAACACAACACTGAAGGCAAAGAACATCAGTGAGGATAGCTTCACCCAAGCCAGAACACCCTTCCAGAAGGATATTTTGATCATCTAATTTAGTCCTTTAAATATAAGCATCATGGGTTAAATTAAAAATAACGTCATCATCTGAACAGTGATGATGATGGCATTATTAAATTCTGAATAAATCGCCCGTCCCTTCGCGCCGGTGCATTATAGTCGTGATGAGTTAGAGTTCTGCAAGTCGTGTGTAAATTAATGTCATAGTTAACGTATTCGCGAGCATTATCCGCCTTAGAATATATGATAAATTACGTAAAATCACCGGCCAAGCCCATCAAAAAAGACGACCTCTACGCCTATTTTATGAATCATAAGATTGATGGCTCCCCTGCCATAGGTAAAATGACTCAAAACCATCCAATGGCTACCCGATAATCATCGAATACATTCACCCGTCAGACGTTCTCTCTGCTGAACACTCGTCCCCTCTCCTGCCCCGTGGTTGTCATTGCTACACGGCCCTGGCACAAATCCGCAAAGGAGAAAGCCAGCGGCAAGGAAATTTATAACTTAGATCACGGAAATTAATTTCTAAATCATAAAACCTATTTCCAATACCACCTTGTTAAGATCCCCTCCGAGAGCCAATGCCGTGCCCGCACGGTATATTAAAAGGTGCACTCCATGCGAAAAGATTTAACCAGCAATGAGTTACGTATCTATAAATTCTGCCAGGAAAACCCTGCTGACGTTTATAAGATGAAGATTCACGAACTGGCCGAACGCGTATATACCACCGCGCCCTCCATTTCTAAACTGGTAAAAAAGCTGGGTTTTAATAATTATCAAGAGTTTAAGGTCGACATTCGACATGTGTTCTCAAGGGCGAACCACTCACAACAACACAATACTTTTATCAGTGAATACATGCAGGAGATGCAGGACGCCTTAACCAAAATATCTGAAAGTAAAGTAAAAGCATTTTGTGATTTTCTGTCCGACTGCAACACAATTATCACCTGGGGATATGGCACCTCTGATAGCGTAGCTAAATATGTCAGCTATAACCTGATGGTGCTGGGTTTTAATATTCTTAATGAAACGGACTACACCAACTGTAATGTGCGCAGCCGTTTTCTGACTAAAAATGATTGCGTATTGATTGTCTCCAACAGTGGTGAATCTGAAATGCTGGAAGAAATCATACTGAACGCCCGGAAAAACGGCATAAAAGTGGCGGCAATCACCAGTCGTTCCAATTCAACGCTGGCACTGAACGCCGATGCCGTATTGCTCTATAAAAATGCCATTATTAAAGATACGGCATTTGAAAATATTAGCTACCCGATACAAATAGCCATCATAGATATCATGCTTTTCCATTTATCGAACGTCAGAAAAGTATCATTAAAATTTAATTCAAAGGTAGAAGATTAATGAAAACCGTTAAACTCGTCGTCATTGGCGCAGGAAGCAGCTACACGCCAGAACTAATTGAAGGCGTGATTAAAAACCACGCTCAGCTCCCCGTCTCCCATATTGCGTTAGTTGACGTAGAGATGGGCAAAGAAAAAATGAACATCATTTTCCAACTGACCCAACGAATGCTGGCCAAAGCGGGCTTAGCCATCGACGTGACCCAAACCCTGGAGCGGAAAACGGCCCTGCAGGATGCGGATTTCGTGGTCACGCAGCTGCGCGTTGGCGGTATCGACGCCAGAATCGTCGATGAAAAGCTGCCAAAATCATACGGTTTTATCGGCCAGGAAACCAACGGCGCTGGCGGAATGTTCAAAGCCTTGCGCACCATTCCGGTCATCATTGATATTGCCAATGAAATGCACGACATCTGCCCAAACGCCTGGCTGATTAACTTCACCAACCCGGCCTCAATGGTCACTGAAGCGGTGCTCAAATACAGCCGCAACCGTCGGGTTATTGGCCTGTGCAATGGCCCTATCAACATGACCCATCAGGTTGCCGCGCTGCTGAACGCCAGCATTGACGATTTATACGTCGAGTTTCAGGGCGCCAACCATATGAACTTTATTACCAAAATTCTGCACAACGGCGAAGACCGCACGCGTGAAGTTATTGCGTTAATCAACGCGGCGGATGTCGACACCCTGAGTTTTAAAAACGTCAGCAACGAACAGTTTAATAAAGAGCTGCTGGCTGCAACCCACCTGATCCCATCGTCGTATTTAAAATACTACCTCAAAACCACTGAAATGCTGGCCGAGCAGGCTGCTGCCGAGCTGTCGCGCGGGGAAGTCGTCAAAAATATCGAAGCGGAACTGTTCAAAAAGTACAGCGATGTTTCCCTTGAGGAAAAACCGAAAGAGCTGGAAGCCCGTGGCGGCGCACTCTATTCCACCGCAGCGCTGAACGTCATTCGCGCCATCTACCTGGACGATAAAAGTATTCAGACCGTTAACGTGCGCAACGACGGCGCTATCACCAATTTACCGACCGACGCGGTGGTGGAAGTGAACTGCGTGCTGACCCGCAATGGGCCCATGCCCATTTGCACCGGCGAGATCCCGTCTCCGGCCAAAGGCATCGTCGCCATGATGAAAGACTACGAAGCGCAAATCGTCAAAGCCGCCGCCACCGGCGATTATCAGGCGCTTATCGCCGGGTTTATTTTCAACCCATTATGCTCCAGCGATAACACGGGCGTTGCGCTGGTTAAAGATATGCTGCGGGCCAACAAAAAGTACCTGCCGCTGTTTGCCAACACGATTGCGACACTTTAACGGCAGGACGATACAAATGAATTCTACAGCTTTTGATAGTCAATCCGCGCTGGCCGCTCAGATTGTCAGCGAACTCGCCGCGCTCAAGCCGCATTCCCGCGTGCTGATCCCCTCCGGCAGCACGCCGCGCTGGGTTTACGATGCGCTGGCGGCAACGCCTATCGCCGAACGCCTGACCTTTTTTGCGCTCGACGAGTGGGTGAACGTGCCCAGCGAATCTGACGGCAGCTGCTTAAGCATGATTAATCAGGACTTTGTGCACAAGTGCGCGCATCCGGTTCGGTTAGTGCATTTCGATCCCTTTGCTGCAACGGCGCAAAATATTGCCCACTACCAGGCGGCGCTTGAGGGCCAGGAGTTTGACTATGTGATTCTGGGCGTGGGCATGAACGGGCATATCGGCTTAAACGAACCGGGCGTGTCCTTTGCTGCGGATTATCTGCAAACGCAACTCGACGACGTCACAATTCGCGTCGCCAGCCAGAAATATTTCTCGGCAGAGGTCACGCTCACCGAAGGCATTACCGTAGGGCTGAACAAAATTATTAAGGCCGGAAAGGTGATTGTCATCATCAACCACGAAGCGAAAAAAGACATTTATCAGACTATCGTCAACGGCGATGCTCAACGGACTCAGGTTCCTGCTATCTACCTAAAACAATTCCCGCACGTTCATTATTACGTGACCAAAAACCTTGAAGGGTAATCGGCGATGAGCATAACCTCTCTACTCGAACAAAAGATGTTGCCACTGGCCGAGAGAATTTCGGCAAACATCTACCTGACGGCGCTTAAGAACGCCTTTATTGCCCTGATCCCGTTTTTGATTGTCGGTTCTTTTTTCCTGCTGCTCACCAACTTTCCCATTGCGGGCTACAACGAGTTAATGACCTCGCTGCTGGGTAAAGGCACGCTGGATAAACTCAACTACGGCATCAACGCCAGCTATGGCTTGATGACGCTGCTGGTGATAATCACCTTCTCTAAGGAATTGGTCGACAAGCTCAATCTCAGCCAGAGTACCGCGATTTTACCCGTGGCGATTTTCTTCCTGATGCTGCCGGGCAGCGTGACGACGGAATCGGGTGGCCTGGTTGCCGATGCCTACGCGCTGCTTGATTTCAGCTCGGAATCGATGTTTTTAGGCATTATCGTCACCGTCATCACCATCAAGATGGTTCAGTTTCTGGAAAACCACGCCTTTACCATCAAAATGCCGGAGAGCGTACCGAGCGAAATTGCGAAATCGTTTAAATCATTGGTGCCCATTTTAGTGGTGCTGTTGTTCTGGATCATCGTCAAAACGCTGTTTGCAGCCACCCATTTTGGCACGCCGGGTAAATTCATCAGCGTCATGCTGCAAGAACCGCTGCTGTATTTAGGCAACTCGATCTTCTCACAGCTGGTTGCCGAAACGATGATCAGCCTGTTCTGGTTCTTCGGCATCCATGGCGACTCTATCGTGACCTCCGTCATGGGGCCAATCTGGCAGACGCTCAGCGCGCAAAATCTGGCACAAACGCAGGAAGGGCTGGCAGCAACGAATATCATCACTCAGCAGTTCAGAGACGTGTATTTAATCGCCGGTGGCACCGGCTTTACCGGCGCGCTGCTGATCAGCATCTTTATGGTGGCCAAAAGCACGCGGTTAAAACAGCTCTCAAAGCTGGCGGCACCTGCGGCCATCTTTAACATCAATGAGCCGATTATTTTTGGCCTGCCGATCGTTCTCAATCCGCTGATGCTGATTCCGTTTCTGATTACGCCGATCGTTCTGTGCACGATCACTTACGCGGTTATTGCCCTCGGATGGGTACCGCCGACCTCCGGCATTTCCATTCCGTGGACGACGCCGATTTTTGTCTCTGGCTTTCTGACCACCGGATTTTCCGGGGTCATCTTACAAGCGGTGAATTTGATTATCGCGACCGCCATTTATCTGCCGTTCGTGAAGATTTTAGACAAACAATATCTTCATGAAGAACACCAAATGGTCAATGCATCCGGCGTGCTACAGCCGCTGTAATACAGCGCCCCTCTTGCCGTACGGAGGAGGGGCGAATCACAGCCGGTGGCGAAGGCGCTAACGGGAAGCCAGCAGCTTCAGCCAGTTCACTAATTTCCAGATATTTGCCGAATGCGACCCTTTAAATAAAACGGTATCACCGTCCTGGATATCACGCAGATACGAGGTTCTGAACGTATCAACGCCCTCAAGCAGAATGCAACGCTGGGCACCGGAAATGGCGCCGGCATAGTCCTGATACGTTTGACCGATCAGATAAACGGTATCAATCTTGCTGCGGGCAATATGTGCCACCAGCGCACGATAATATTGATCGTATCCATCACCCAGCTCAGCCATTTCGCCCAGAACCAGCACTTTTCGCCCCGGCAGAACAGAGTCACTGAGCTGTGATACCGCCATCATCATCGAACCCGGATTGGCGTTATAGGCATCATCAATCACCGTGATCGGGTGGGCGGCCACGGTCAGGTGATTCACCTCTCCGCGCCCCGGTAGCGCCTGAAAACGCGTCAACCTTGTTAGCGCAGCGTTGGGGTCATAGCCAAGCGCAGAAACAACGGCGAGCGCGGCGACGCTGTTGAGAGCCATATGCAGGCCCTCCGCCTGGAGGGCATAGCTAAACGGCTGGCCAAATATCTGCGCCGTGACCCCGTTAGTTGCCGGATCGTGCGTCAGCAGACGGCAATCACAGCCTTCCCGTTGGCCGTACGTCACGATGCGCAGCCCCTGCTTCACCGTCGCCGCATAAATACAGTCCCATTCCTGCATATCGCGATTGAGTACCGCAATATCACCGGGCTTCATACCGAGAAAAATCATCGCCTTCGTGCGCGCGATATCGTGCAGCGACTGGTTATCGCGAAGGTGGACGGCCTGAATATTGGTCACCACCGCCACGGTCGGGCGCACCATCCGCGCGCTGAGATCCATACGACCAATCGCCATCTCAACGACCACCTGCGGCGTATTCCACGGCATTGACGCTATATTCCACGCAATACCGCGCGGCAGGTTCGCATTTTGCTGGCTGCCAAGCGCCGGTCCCCACTCGGCCAGTGCGGCTGTCAGCATCGCGACGCAGGTTGTTTTTCCTGCGCTGCCCGTCACGCCGACGACGTTACCCTGCATTCTGTCACGCGCGTATCGTCCTAAACGCATCAGCGTCTCGTTTCGGTCTTCAACCAGATAAACCGGCGTAGTTCCATCGACAGGCCATTGTGGATCATCGACGATAAGGGCCGTCGGGGGATACGGCAACGTCTCGAGTCGTTCTGCCAGGATGCCACCGGTTTCATTCTCCGGCCGCACGCAAACCATATTACCGGGCTGCATGGCGGGCGCAAAAATGGAAACCCCCGAAGCTTGCCAACCATCGGGCGGTGGGTTCAGCCAGCGCCCCGGTGCGGCATCCATAAAGGATTCACGCGTCCAACAGCTCGCCGCTAAAATTCCTTTTTCATTTGTCTGACCCATTTTTAATTTTTTACTCCAGATACATTTTATTCTGACGCAGCGATACGGGCAGAAGATACGCGTAATGATTCAATACGTTATGCCCAAATTAACGGTTCCCGGTAAGGTAACTTTCTATTCTCAGAGCAATATAGTAAAAATGTAGAATACATAAATCGCAATACGTAATGGTATTTTAATGCGATTCATCTCAGACAGGGCGTCACAATATGACAAGGAGCTTAAATGTCGCTGAGCCATCTACTTGCGCATGTGCGCCCTAAGCTGGAAGCGCTTAACGCAGCCGCGCAGCCGTCCCCTTTTCCGGGCTATATTCTGTTTCTCAGCGCCTCGAATGGCCAGAGCCGCTGCTATACCGCCTATGCCAGCGCCGAGTCTCTGGAAGAGGCCTGGCAGCGCGCCGAGGATGACCTACAGCGCTGGGCGCAACAACAGCCGCATCAGCCTATCTGGCTACGTGCCGATCTGGTCGACAAAATTCAGACGCTGCGCTGGGATGCGCTGCAAGAGAAGCTCGGCAAAACCAAACGGAATTATTTCCGCTTTGGCCTGAGCCTGACGCCCGACTTCCAGCGCCCGATTCTCGAGCAGGAAATTAACGCCAACGCGCTGCTGTACCACGGTGCAGAAGGCGTTGCGACGCCCAATGCCGCCAATCTGGCCCACTATTCTCGCTGGCGCTTTGCCACTGTCTTACGCTGGCCGGAAAAGCCCGAGCAGCTAATCTGGCGTTTTACGACCCGCAGCCTGTTCTGCGACGGCGAGCGGGTCTACCCCATCGAGTCAACGGGGCGCAACGCCGGCTATCGCCAACTGTCACACTGGCAGGAAGAGGCGCTCGATCCGATGATCGGCTCCGCAACGGACTACCTGGCGCGTCAGGTCACCCCCTCAGGGCGCTACGATTACGGCTGGTTTCCCTGCTTCGATCGCGCGATTCCAACCTACAATGCCCTGCGCCATGCCAGTTCAACCTACGCACTGCTGGAAGGCTGGGAAGTTACCCAGGCCCCCGCGCAGTTTGCCGCCATTGAACGCGCGCTGAACGATCTCTCTACCGAGCTGATTGCCACCCGCACGCTACCGGACGGCAGCGACGCCGATTTCCTGATCGACACCGGCGGTGAAATTAAACTCGGCGGCAATGCGGTTTGCATCCTCGCGATGGCGAAATATACCGAACTGACCGGCGACGAGCGCTACCTCGCACAAATGCAGCGGCTGGCCAACGGCATCGGCTTTATGCAGAAACCAGAAACCGGCGGCTTTAACCACGTCCTGCACGCGTCGGACCTGTCGCTGAAGGCGGAGCACCGCATCATCTACTATGACGGCGAAGCCGCCTTTGCGCTGATGCGTCTGTACGGGCTCACAAAAGCGCCGCGCTGGCTGGCGATGGTGGAACGCGCCATGGATCACTTTATCGCGCAGAAACACTGGCAGGCTCACGACCACTGGCTAAGCTACTGTGTAAACGAGCTCACGCTGTACCGTCCGCTTGAGCGCTACTATCAGTTTGGTCTGGACAACGTGCGCGATCATCTCGACTTCGTCATGCATCGGGTCACCACCTACCCCACGCTGCTTGAGCTGATGATGGCCGCGTCCCGTATGCTGGCCCGGCTGGCGGAGTCAGAACATCGTCATCTGCTCGACGGTTTTGATCTCGACCAGTTCAACCTCGCGCTGGAAACACGGGCGCGCTACCTGGCCAACGGCTTTTTCTGGCCAGAACTGGCCATGTTCTTCAAGAACCCGGCCCGCATCGTGGGCAGCTTTTTCATTCGACATCACAGCTTCCGGGTACGCATCGACGACGTAGAACATTACCTGTCTGGCTATGTCGCTTACCGAAAACACTGGCGTCATCGACATGGCTATACGGCATAAACTCCTGATGATGAGCGTTCGCTGAATGAAGCGCCTGCGGGATCGCGCGCATCCGTTTGTCTGGAAACGATGGTTCTCATTGTTTCTGGCGCTGCTGCTGTTTGTGCCTCCGGAGCTGGGCGCGGGCTGGGATTTCAATACCATCAATCAGCGAACTCAGCGCCTGTATGGCCCGGCGACGCCTGCCGCACAGCGTAATATTGACGCCTGGGAGGCGTTGCTAAAACAACCGACGCAGGGCAATATTCAGGCCACGCTGAACCGCGTAAACCAGTTTTTTAATTCGCGGATCCGTTTCGTCGATGATATGACGGTGTGGGGGCAAGAAGATTATTGGGCAACGCCGGTAGAGGCGCTGCGTAAAGGTGCGGGAGACTGTGAAGATTACGCACTGGCGAAGTATTTCACCCTACGTGAATTAGGCGTTCCGGCCAGCCAGCTGCGCATTACCTATGTTAAAGCCTTACAATTAAATCAGGCACATATGGTTGTCACCTGGTATTCGACGCCGGATGCAATTCCGCTGGTCCTCGATAACCTTAAGCCCGCCATCTTACCCGCTACCGCCCGCAGCGATCTGCTCCCCGTGTATTCCTTTAACGGGGAAGGCTTATGGATCCCACAGGCCAGCGGCAGCAAGCGCGTGGGCGACAGCAAAAGGCTCTCTCGTTGGCAGGATCTTCTCACCAGGATGCGTGCAGAAGGATTTGTAATTAATGAATAGGAAGCGGTCATGTCCCTTTATAAACAGCTACTGATTGGCATCTGCCTGTTTACGCTGACGATCTTCTGCGGGAATTTTTTCGCCACGCTGGAAAGCTCGCGCGAACAGTACCATAACCAGCTGAGCGCCCATGCCCAGGACGCCGCCACAGCGCTCGGCCTGTCGCTGACCGCGCACATCGACGATCCCGTCATGACGGAGCTGATGGTGAACTCGATTTTTGACAGTGGCTACTTCTACCGCATTCAGGTCGTCGATATCAAAACCGGCCACCCGATTATCGAACGCCAGAACATTCCGCCCAGCGCTAACGTGCCGGGCTGGTTTGTCCGGATGGTGCACCTGAACCCCGGCCAGGGGGAAGCCATCGTCATGCGAGGCTGGACGCAGGCCGCGCGCGTGGAGGTGGTTAGCCACCCGATGTTTGCCCTTTCACGCCTGTGGAGCAGCCTCGTCGCCAGCTTCCTGTGGCTGACCGGCTGTAGCGTGCTGTGTATTCTGGGCGCCACGTTCCTGCTGCGCAACCGCCTGCGCCCGCTGAACTACATCGTTGAACAGGCCACCGCCATCAGCCGTCGCGAGTTCCTGAGCCTGCCCGCGCTGCCAAAAACGCCGGAACTGCGCCGGGTTGTAGAAGCCACAAACATGATGGTCACGCAGCTCAAAGCACTGTTCAGCGAACAGGCTAAACGGACCGAGTCTCTGCGTCAGGAAGCCTATAACGACAGCCTCACTGGCCTGAACAACCGCCGCGCCTTTGACATTAAATTCCAGACCCGCCTGAGCGATGAAGATCACGCCGACGGCAACCTGATCCTGCTGCGCGTCCAGGATCTGATGGGCCTCAACCAGCGTCTTGGCGGCGCCAACACCGACACCCTGCTTAAAGCGGTGGCCGATATTCTTAACAACCTCCAGCAGCGCTTCTTCCACGCAGAAGGCTTCGTCGCCCGCGTGCGCGGCGGTGAGTTTGCTATCATCACCGCGCCGGTGCTGCCGACGGAAATGGAGAGCTTCGCCAGCGCCCTCAGCACACAGCTAAAATCACTGAACGAAACCGGCCTGAGCGACGTCACCCCGGTGGCGCACTTTGCCCAAGTCGCTTTCCACTATGGCGATACCCCACAACATCTGCTGCGTCAGGCGGATCAAATCCTGGTGGCGGCAGAAGCCGACATGCGCACGTTCGTCGATGCTAACGCCAACGCACAGCAGGTGACCGACGAAGATCACCACCACTGGCATCAGCGTCTGACGGACATTCTGGACAGAGAAGCCTTCGAGCTATACTCGCAGCCGGTTTACGAATGCAATACTAAACACATTGTTTTACATAGAAAAATACTGGCTCGCATTAAAACCGCCGACGGCGAAATCATCCCAGCAGGCCGCTTTATTCCCTGGGTTCGCCGCCTGTCGCTCGGCCGTCGCATGGACGTCGTCATGCTCAAACAGACGCTGCGCGCCATGGAAAGCACCAGCCATGCCTTTGCGCTTAGCATCAGCGGTGAAAGCGTTGCCGACGATGACAACCTGAACGCGCTGCTCCAACCGCTCAAAGCCGCACGCCATCTGGCGTCGCGTCTGACGCTTGAGCTGGACGAGAACGAACTTCCGGAACCAGACCGCGTAAACCTGCTGGTGAAAAAACTACAAGAACTGGGCTGTGGCCTGGGGCTCCAGCACTTCGGCGGCCGCTTCCACCTGATTGGCAACCTGCCGCAGTGGGGGCTTGCCTGGATTAAAGTCGACGGCGGCTATATCCATCAAATCAATAAAGAAGAAGACAAAAAGCTCTTTATCGAGGCCATTTACTGGGCAACGCGACAGATTAATTTACCCCTTATCGCCGAGCGGGTTGAAACCGAAGGCGAACTGGCAGTGCTGGAAAAAATTGGCCTCTACGGCGCTATGGGCCGCTATTTTAGCGATGCCAGCACCCTATAATCATTTTCAGGAGAACGGCCATGCATTTTATTGAACGCGATGGTGAAGGACGGATCGTCAGGGTTGAAGCCGTGGAGTTTAGCGGGATGACCGAAAAAAGTGCGGAGACCACGGCAGAAATTAACGAGTGGCTTAAGGTTGAAGGTCTCCGTGCAGCCACGCTCCAGCGCCTTCAGCAGAGCGACCTGGATATGGTCCGCGTACTGGAAGACTTGATTGAAGTGCTGATGAGCAAAGGTATCATTAGCATCACCGACCTGCCGCCAGCAGCACAAAGCAAGCTGTTGAACCGTGCTCAGGCGCGTCAGGCACTGAGCGGGCTGGAAGGACTGATCGGCGATGACGATGAAAGATTGATTTAAACCCTCAAGAAAACTGATTATTTAAGGCATGTTAATACTGCGCCTTAAATATAATTAGCGTTCTAAGTATTAATATTGACCCACCTATATTAGGTGGTTTTTTTATCGTTCCATCGCATTAAAACGACATTAAAATCAAAGAATAAATTCTCAATTTGTTATAGGGTATCGTTAATTGGTGAACTCACACTAAATACAGGTATATTCCCGAAAAGGAATTATCAGTATTATTAATCAATACAGCTGATTGTCACTCTGAATATCAGAGATAAAGACCCTATCTAATACATACTCCAGCGGCAATGGAAAAGCCGGTACAAGATAAATGGGAGAGCCAGATGAACGGTATAGCCGGGACAATTAAAGCGATCATCGGTCAGGTTTTCGCTATTTCACCAGATGGAAGCCGTCGCCTGCTTGTAGAAGGCGATAAAATTCTCACCGGAGAGCAAATTGAAACCGGCGCAAACGGTGCCGTCACGCTCACCCTCCCAAACGGAAAACACCTCGATCTCGGCCGCGATAGCCACTGGGACGGCAGCCACAGCCTTGCCGCTACCCCGCAGGCTACGGACCAGACCGACATTGCCGCGATCCAGCAGGCAATTGCCGACGGCCAGGACCCGACACAAACGCTTGAGGCCACGGCAGCAGGTCCACAAACGACTACCGGCAGCGGCGAGCCTGGCGCCGGCGGCGCCCATACGCATGTCATTCTGGACCTCACCGGCGAGCGCGTCGATCCCTCCGCCGGATACCCCACCGAGGGGCTCGACTTCCCGAATACCCCCATTGAAGAAGAACTGACGGTTCTTGATCGGAGCGAAAACGCAGCCGAGCGGGATGATACCGACGCTGACGCGGATGCGGACGCCGACGCAGACGCAGACGCCGATGCAGACGCTGATGCGGATGCAGATGCCGACGCTGATGCGGACGCCGATGCCGATGCGGACGCCGATGCCGATGCCGACGCAGATTCGGACGCGGACGCCGATTCCGACATCACTCTTAAAGTCGACTTCACCGCCTCCGAATCGACTAAAACCACGCAGGTGAACGGCGGCAGCGGTAATCCGAACGGTTTCGATGTCGATAGCAACGGGGTTATCACCGCCGTTGGCTCAAACGTCGTGCTTTGGGTCTCTGCGGGCGATATAGGGAAATACGTTTCCAGTAATATCCCGGCGGAAAATATCCACGTCTACGACCAGGGCAACGCGCAGGGCACGCCGGGCAAAACCGATATCTTTGTGCTGCACGATCAAAGTACCTACACGCAGAGTGACGGCCATAAGCAGCCCATGAATGCCGTCAATGGGAACCGGGAACCCACGTCCAGCGACGCGCACGACTATATCTTCGTTGCGGGGACGTCGAACTGGAGCTCAAGTGCCGGTTCTGCGAACGTCAATAACAGCATTAACTATTACGAAAGCGTCAACGTCACCATCAACGGCAAAACCTATGGCGGCAACAACCGGGTGAGCGAAGTGATCTCGGGTGATGGTAAAGAAGGCCTGGATCCTTCACACCCGGATAGCCACACCTCCTGGGAGTACAAGCTGAGTCTTGATGCCAGCCTTGATGGTGCGGCGGAAGGCGATCACATCACATCCATTAAACTGACCGGCCTGCCGCCGGGCGCCACGTTAAGCTATGACGGCAAAAGCTATACCGTCGACAACACGGGCCAGATTATTATTGATGTAGCCGATGGGAGCGACCTCAAAGCTGATTTGACCTTTACCTCGCAAACGCAGATAAGCGATCTGACGTCGATTAAAGTGGATGTCATCACGAATATCGATAACGGTGAAGGCTCAACGCACACGTCTGGCGATCTTAGCGCCAACGGCGATCATCATGATATCCATCTTACCGGCGGCGAAGAAAACCACGCCGACAGCGAAACGGTAAGCCTGATGAGCATCGAGGACGACGGGCATCACTCGCTCGACGATCGCGTGGATACCCAGGAAACTCACGATGACGTGCAGCAAGAGGCGTTAGCGAATAACGCTGATGACAGCGACAGTACGGCTCACACGCTAGACGAGAGTACAGAAGCCGATAAAGGAACGGCGATAGACCATAGTGAGGATGATAGCTCAGCCGATCGCACCGCTGACGCCAGCCTGGCCGAGACCGCAGATGAACACACATCGGCGGATCAGGACGGCGCCATCCTGCTGGTAGATCATGATGACCTTGATTTGAGCAGCGTAGAGCAGAACGCACCGCTTGCGCAAAGCGCTGACGAAAGCCCGGAAACATCGCTCAACATGCTGCTCGGCGATATCGATAGCCAGTTGAACGCTACCGATACCGCGCAGGCAGAGGAGACACAGGCGGCGACATCCGCACAGTCCGAGACAGACGAGCCGAATCACGAGAACGTAATCGATCTCAGCGACATTATTCATGATGATGACGCCAAAGATCTTAGCGCGCTCATTCAGGTGACGGGGCCATCGGGCAGTGAGCCAGCGGCAGGACACGTTCAGGACGTACCGGCTGAAAGCTCGGGTGGCGGTAGTGGAGAGACCTGGAACGCGCATGATATTGCCGAACTGGATCATCTTATCGCACCGCCGGATACAGACGCATAATACGAAAGGGCCAGCACTTGCTGGCCCTTTTTTTACAGATGGGCACTAACACATAACGCCACTTATTATATCCGCTATCCCGCGGATGCCGAGAGCTGACCTAACTATGGGTAAAAGAGAATAACGTCAGAAAGATATGACCATTAATCCCCCTGACGGCGATCGCTAAGGAAGGTGCGAATAAGCAGGTCATTTCTTCCCAAGCTGACTCGCTGATTA
>NZ_JAPKIA010000023.1:0-95291 GCF_036759865.1 Kluyvera genomosp. 2 | reverse complement strand
ATACCTGCCTGTCACGCAGGGGGTCGCGGGTTCGAGTCCCGTCCGTTCCGCCACTTATTCAACATTAAGCCTGCTAAATTAGCAGGCTTAATGATAAGAAAATTTAGGGGCGTAGCTCAGTTGGTAGAGCACCGGTCTCCAAAACCGGGTGTCGCGAGTTCGAGTCTCTCCGCCCCTGCCATATATAATCCTTTGCTTAGGCAAAGGATTTTTTTTGCCAAAAATTCACCTTCCTGACGGGCCCATCGTTCTCCCCCGGGCCACCTATTCAGTCTTTACTTAAAATACATTGGTTTTCAATATGTCGCGAATTTGCGCCTGTTTGTCGCTATTTTGCAGCCATATCGCATATAAAGGTCGTAGAATGGCCGTACCATCGGTAACGGGATAGAGATCGTTCTGCTCCTGTGCCCACGACACGGGCAACCAGGTGCAACCTTTTAACGGTAATAGCTGGAGTCGGGCCAGGCTTGCCGAACTGGTGGTCAGCAGCGGGATATCGTCACTGCTAATTAGCCCTGCTTCGTGCTGCTGGAAATCTGCGCCCCACTCCAGACGCAGGTAGTTCAGATCTGCCCTGGTTGTCTCTGGCGTTGCACAGTACAGCTCAAGTGCAAAATGTCCCAGCAGCTGGCTGCTGAATTCATCCATTTTTGGCGCTTCGGTGGTCAGTAACAGATCGAGCTGGCGCTCGTGTAGCTGTTTAACCAGCGACTGGCGTTGGGCGATCCGCGCTTCAAACTGTAGCGTACCGTCGGCCTGATAAAGCCGGGATAGCCAAGCGTTAAGCATACACTCCCATAGCGAAGCGCTAGCACCAATGGAAAACTCATTGTGCCGCGAGGTGTTAGCCACTTCCTTACGCGCGGCCTGCCACGTGCTCATCAGCGTTTCTGCGTAGGGAAGGAGTTTTTCTCCCGCCGCGGTCAAACGAATATTATTGCGATGGCGGGTAAACAGATTGACCCCAAGCTGATTTTCTAACTGACGGATTCGAAAGCTCACCGCAGATTGTGTCAGATAGAGCGCTTCTGCGGCTCGCCCGAAGTGGCGAGTTCTGCTCACTTCGAGGAAAGTTTTCAGCAATTCGGTATCCACAGCTTTCTCCGCAAAATTTTTTGTCGTAATGATTTAAATCTTTTGTTTTACACTCTGTCAAGCGTATCTAATACTCCGCGCCATAAATAGCTCGGCCAAAGAATTAGGAGCGTGTAGGATGGCGGAAAGCTTTACGACGACTAATCGTTTTTTCGATAATAAAAATTATCCGCGCGGGTTCTCTCGTCATGGTGATTTCACCATCAAAGAGGCGCAGCTGCTTGAGCGTTATGGCTTTGCCTTTAACGAACTCGATCTTGGCAAACGCGAGCCGGCAACCGAAGAAGAGCAGCAGTTTGTCTCGGTCTGCCGTGGTGAACGTGAGCCGGCAACGGATGCTGAACGCGTATGGACCAAGTATGTCACGCGCATCAAGCGTCCGAAGCGTTTCCACACCCTGTCCGGCGGTAAGCCGCAGGTGGAAGGCGCTGAAGACTACACTGACAGCGACGATTAATAAAAAAGGGGCCTGGGCCCCTTTTTTATTGTAGTAAAGTTTGAAGATGGGCGAGCATTCTGTCGATGCCGCGATAGCTCAACGCTTCCTGCAAATGATGTCTGGCAATATCCTCTGCCCCCTCCATATCCGCCAGCGTGCGCGAAACCTTTAACAGACGCTGCCAGGCGCGGATCGACAGCCCAAGCTGTGTCAACGTCTGCTCTAGCCACAGAGCGTCCGCTTCTACCAGCGCACAGTATTGCCGGATCTCGCTGCCGCTGAGCTGCGCATTTAGCTTCCCTTGTCGCGCATTCTGACGCTGCTGCACTGTGATGACCCGCTGTTGTACCGTCAGGCTGCTTTCCCCTACGCGGGCCGATTGGCTCAGTAAGCCCGGCGGCGGTAGCGGAATTTCCAGGGAGAGATCGAACCGGTCGAGAAACGGACCAGACAGCCGATTGAGGTAGCGCAGCGTCTGTTCTGGCGTGCAGCGGTTATGCTGCCCCTCATAGTGACCGGTAGGGCTAGGATTCATCGCAGCAATCAGTTGAAAGCGAGCAGGATAGGTAATTTTGGCCCGCGTACGTGAAATGTGGATTTTGCCAGACTCAATCGGCTCGCGCAGCGCATCCAGCACCCGGCGCTCAAATTCCGGTAGCTCATCGAGGAACAGAATCCCGTTGTGGGCCAGCGAAATCTCTCCCGGGGCGGGAATCGACCCGCCGCCAACCATAGCCGTCAGCGATGCGCTATGGTGAGGTGCACGAAAGGGGCGATGGCGCCATTCACGCTGAATGCGATAGGCATTTTCCAGACTGATAATTGCCGCGCTCTCAAGCGCCTCGCTGTCGCTAAGCGGCGGGAGTAGCCCGCGCAGACGGGTGGCAAGCATGGTTTTACCCGTACCAGGTGGGCCAACGAGCAGCAAATTGTGACCGCCCGACGCGGTGATCTCCAGCGCCCGTTTCCCCTGCTGCTGGCCGATCACATCGCTTAAATCTTCGCAGCTGGCGGGGGCCATCATGCCCTCTGGTGGAGGCTGCCTGAGCGTTTGTTTTCCTTCAAGAAATGCGCAGACTTCAAGAAGGTGGCTGGCAATCAGGCAATCGCTGCCGCCAAGCAGGCCGACCAACGGCGCGTTATCCTCGGCAAGCACAATCTGGCGACCTGAATGTATGGCTTCCATCGCCGCCGATAGCGCCCCAGGAATACCGCGTAGCGCGCCCGTGAGCGCCAGTTCACCCACAAACTCATACTGCCCTAGTTTCTGGCTATTAAGCTGCTCAGAGGCCGCCAGAAGCGCAATAGCGATAGGTAAATCATATCGCCCTCCTTCTTTAGGAAGATCGGCCGGCGCGAGGTTAATGGTGATCTTCTTCGCCGGAAAGGTATAACCGCTGTTGATGATGGCGCTGCGAACCCGGTCGCGCGCCTCTTTGACGGTGGTTTCCGGCAGCCCGACCATGACCAGGCCCGGCAGACCCTGGCTGATATGCACTTCGATAGTAATCAGCGGTGCGCTGACGCCCAGCGCGGCGCGCGTATAGACAACGGATAGCGACATAATTCCTCCCTGAAGATCGCTATTATGTGCGATGCAGTCGTTCCATTAATCTGCTTAATTTGATTATTACGTGGCGTATTCCATAATTTTCACCGACATTCAGCGCATTTCATTAATTTTGGAATCGAGTCCGAATGTTGCTCATATGACGTCAACTTCGCCTCTGCTCAGTCGTTGCGTAGGGAGCAAAAGGTGAAATATTTTCATTTCATAAATTCTCTATATAAAACAAATTGTTTTCATTAAATCCTTAGCGCGGTAAGCAATGCCGTCATAAAAAAAACTTGTGCTTTTTGTGATGTCTGTGGTAACTCTGTAGGTATTCCTTCGAACAAGATGCAAGAACAGACAAAAATGAAAGCCCTTCTACGAGTGATTAGCCTGGTCGTGATTAGCGTGGTGGTGATTATTATCCCACCGTGCGGGGCTGCACTTGGACGAGGAAAGGCTTAGAAATCAAGCCTTAACGAACTAAGACCCCCGCACCGAAAGGTCCGGGGGTTTTTTTATGACCTAAAAACAATAACGGGAGGCAGAACGTGACACGTAGCATAAAATTCTGTTTCTCACGATCTACGGCGGGGAACTAACTATGAATGGCGCACAGTGGGTGGTACATGCGTTGCGAGCGCAGGGTGTTGAAACGGTATTTGGTTATCCTGGTGGAGCCATCATGCCGGTTTACGACGCACTGTATGACGGCGGCGTAGAGCACCTGCTGTGTCGACACGAACAGGGCGCGGCAATGGCGGCCATCGGCTATGCGCGTGCTACCGGTAAAACCGGCGTTTGCATCGCCACTTCCGGCCCGGGCGCAACCAACCTGATCACCGGTCTGGCCGATGCGTTACTCGATTCCGTGCCCGTTGTGGCCATCACCGGTCAGGTCGCCGCACCGTTAATCGGTACGGATGCTTTTCAGGAAGTGGACGTTCTCGGTTTGTCGCTGGCCTGCACCAAACACAGTTTCCTGGTGCAATCCCTGGAAGAGCTGCCGCGCGTAATGGCAGAGGCGTTCCAGGTGGCAAACTCAGGCCGTCCTGGCCCGGTTCTGGTCGACATTCCGAAGGACGTGCAGGTGGCACAGGGCGATCTGGAACCGTTCTTCTCCACCGTAGAAAGCGACGATGCTTTCCCTCACGCCGAAATGGCGCAGGCCCAGCAGATGCTGGCGCAGGCGCATAAACCGATGCTGTATGTCGGCGGCGGCGTGGGAATGGCGCAGGCGGTACCGGCGCTGCGCGAATTTATGGCCGTCACACAAATGCCAGCGACCTGTACCCTGAAGGGGCTGGGCGCAGTGCCAGCCGATTACCCGTTCTACCTCGGTATGTTGGGTATGCACGGTACCAAGGCGGCAAACCTGGCGGTACAGGAATGCGACCTGCTGATCGCCGTTGGTGCCCGCTTTGACGATCGCGTGACTGGCAAGCTGAATACCTTCGCGCCGCACGCCAGGGTTATCCATATGGATATCGATCCGGCGGAAATGAACAAGCTGCGCCAGACGCATGTGGCATTACAGGGCGACCTGAATGCGCTGCTGCCTGCGCTGCAACAGCCGCTGGCTATCGACGCATGGCGCCAGCACAACGCGGCGATGCGCGCCGAGCACGCCTGGCGTTACGACCATCCTGGTGAGGCAATCTACGCGCCGCTGCTGCTCAAGCAGCTGTCGGACCGTAAACCGGCCGATAGCGTGGTGACCACCGACGTTGGGCAGCACCAGATGTGGTCGGCTCAACATATGACCTACACCCGCCCGGAGAATTTCATCACTTCAAGCGGTTTAGGCACCATGGGCTTCGGTCTGCCGGCCGCCGTTGGCGCACAGGTGGCGCGACCTGACGACACGGTTATCTGTATCTCCGGTGACGGCTCCTTCATGATGAACGTGCAAGAGCTGGGCACCGTGAAACGTAAGCAGTTACCGCTGAAGATAGTCTTACTCGACAACCAGCGTTTAGGGATGGTTCGACAATGGCAGCAGCTGTTCTTCCAGGAACGTTACAGTGAAACCACCCTGACCGATAACCCCGATTTCCTCATGCTGGCCAGCGCCTTCGGCATCCCTGGTCAACACATCACCCGTAAAGACCAGGTTGAAGCGGCACTCGACACCATGCTGGCAAGCGAAGGCCCGTACCTGCTTCATGTCTCAATCGACGAACTTGAGAACGTCTGGCCTCTGGTGCCGCCTGGCGCCAGTAACTCACAAATGCTGGAGAAATTATCATGATGCAACATCAGGTCAACGTGCAGGCCCGCTTCAACCCGGAAACCTTAGAACGCGTGTTACGTGTGGTCCGTCATCGCGGTTTTCAGATTTGCTCGATGAATATGGAGGCGGCCAGCGATGCGCAGAATATAAATATCGAATTGACCGTTGCCAGCCCGCGGTCAGTCGACTTACTGTTTAGTCAATTAAATAAACTGGTGGACGTGGCTTCGGTTGCCGTTCAGCAGTGTACAAGCACATCACAACAACAGATTCGCGCCTGAGCGCAATAGGAAGAGAAATGACGACGAAAAAAGCGGATTACATCTGGTTCAACGGTGAGATGGTTCGTTGGGAAGACGCGAAGGTTCACGTGATGTCCCACGCGCTGCACTACGGTACCTCTGTATTCGAAGGCATCCGTTGCTACGACTCCCACAAAGGCCCGGTTGTTTTCCGCCACCGTGAGCACATGCAGCGCCTGCGTGATTCCGCCAAAATCTATCGCTTCCCGGTCTCTCAGAGCGTGGATGAACTGATGGAAGCCTGCCGCGCCGTACTGCGCAAAAATAATCTGACCAGCGCCTATATCCGTCCGCTGGTGTTTGTCGGCGATGTCGGTATGGGCGTTAACCCGCCGGACGGCTACAGCACCGACGTGATCATCGCGGCGTTCCCGTGGGGCGCCTATCTGGGCGCTGAAGCGCTGGATCAAGGGATCGATGCGATGGTTTCTTCCTGGAACCGCGCTGCGCCGAACACCATTCCAACTGCCGCGAAAGCAGGCGGCAACTACCTTTCCTCACTGTTGGTCGGTAGCGAAGCGCGCCGCCACGGCTATCAGGAAGGGATCGCGCTGGATGTGAACGGCTATCTGTCTGAAGGCGCGGGTGAAAACCTGTTTGAAGTGAAAGACGGCATTCTGTTTACGCCACCGTTTACCTCTTCGGCGCTGCCGGGTATTACCCGCGATGCGATCATCAAGCTGGCGAAGGATATCGGAATTGAAGTTCGCGAGCAGGTGCTGTCTCGTGAATCGCTGTACCTGGCGGATGAAGTCTTTATGTCCGGCACCGCCGCTGAAATCACCCCGGTGCGCAGCGTTGACGGTATCCAGGTCGGCGAAGGCCGCTGTGGCCCGGTCACTAAACGTATTCAGCAAGCATTCTTTGGCCTCTTTACCGGTGAAACCGAAGATAAATGGGGCTGGTTGGATCAGGTTAATCAATAAGATAAATAATGGGGCGGCACGCACCGCCTCATTAACGAGACAGAGACTGGGAGTACAAAAGCATGCCTAAATATCGTTCCGCCACTACCACTCACGGCCGCAATATGGCGGGCGCCCGCGCGCTGTGGCGCGCCACCGGGATGACGGATGCCGACTTCGGTAAGCCGATTATCGCCGTCGTGAACTCGTTTACCCAGTTCGTGCCGGGCCACGTTCACCTGCGCGACCTTGGTAAACTGGTTGCCGAGCAGATCGAAGCTGCCGGCGGCGTGGCTAAAGAATTCAATACCATTGCGGTGGATGACGGTATCGCCATGGGCCACGGGGGTATGCTTTATTCACTGCCGTCCCGCGAGCTGATTGCCGACTCCGTTGAGTACATGGTTAACGCCCACTGTGCCGATGCAATGGTCTGCATCTCGAACTGCGACAAAATCACCCCGGGGATGCTGATGGCCTCCCTGCGCCTGAATATTCCGGTGATCTTCGTTTCCGGCGGCCCGATGGAGGCCGGTAAAACCAAATTATCCGACAAAATCATCAAGCTCGACCTGGTCGATGCGATGATTCAGGGCGCGGATCCGAAAGTTTCCGACTCGCAGAGCGAGCAGGTTGAACGTTCCGCCTGCCCAACCTGCGGCTCCTGCTCCGGGATGTTTACCGCCAACTCGATGAACTGCCTGACCGAAGCGCTGGGACTGTCTCAGCCGGGCAACGGTTCGCTGCTGGCCACCCACGCTGACCGTAAAGAACTGTTCCTCACTGCAGGCCAGCGCATCGTTGAGCTGACCAAACGCTACTACGAACAGGATGATGCCTCCGCGCTGCCGCGCAACATCGCATGCAAAGCGGCATTCGAAAATGCCATGACGCTGGATATCGCCATGGGCGGTTCCACCAACACCGTTCTGCACCTGCTGGCAGCGGCGCAGGAAGCCGAAATCGACTTCACCATGAGCGATATCGACAAGCTGTCCCGCAAGGTTCCGCAGCTGTGTAAAGTGGCGCCAAGCACTCAGAAATACCATATGGAAGATGTGCACCGCGCCGGTGGCGTGCTGGGGATCCTCGGCGAACTGGACCGCGCCGGCCTGTTGAACCGTGACGTGAAAAACGTGCTCGGTCTGACCCTGCCGCAGACGCTGGAACAGTACGACATCACCGTTACCCAGAATGAAGCGGTGAAAAAAATGTTCCGTGCTGGCCCGGCGGGCATCCGTACCACCCAGGCGTTCTCGCAGGACTGCCGTTGGGACACGCTGGATGACGATCGCGCCAAAGGCTGCATCCGCTCGCTGGAACATGCCTACAGCAAAGACGGCGGTCTGGCGGTACTCTACGGTAATTTCGCGGAAAACGGCTGCATCGTGAAAACGGCGGGCGTGGATGACAGCATCCTCAAATTCACCGGCCCGGCAAAAGTGTACGAAAGCCAGGACGACGCGGTTGAGGCCATCCTCGGCGGCAAAGTGGTTGAAGGCGACGTTGTTGTCATTCGTTACGAAGGGCCGAAAGGTGGGCCGGGCATGCAGGAAATGCTCTACCCGACCACCTTCTTGAAATCCATGGGTCTCGGCAAAGCCTGTGCGTTGATCACCGACGGGCGTTTCTCCGGCGGCACATCCGGCCTGTCTATCGGCCACGTTTCCCCGGAAGCGGCCAGCGGCGGCAACATCGCGATCATTGAAGATGGCGACATGATTGCTATCGATATCCCGAACCGTGGCATTCAGCTGCAGCTGAGCGATGCGGAAATTGCCGCGCGTCGTGAAGCGCAGGAAGCTCGCGGTGACCAGGCGTGGACGCCGAAAAATCGTGAACGTCAGGTCTCCTTTGCCCTTCGCGCTTATGCCAGCCTGGCAACCAGCGCCGACAAAGGTGCGGTACGCGATAAATCGAAACTGGGGGGTTAATCACCATGGCGGAATCTCAGCCCCTATCCGGCACCCCTGAGGGTGCCGAGTATCTCAGAGCGGTGCTGCGCGCACCGGTCTACGAAGCCGTGCAGGTCACGCCGCTGGAGAAAATGGACAAACTCTCTTCGCGGCTTGATAACGTAATTCTGGTCAAGCGTGAAGACCGTCAGCCTGTGCACAGCTTTAAGCTGCGCGGTGCTTACGCGATGATGGCAGGACTGACGGCGGAACAGAAGGCGCACGGCGTGATTACCGCGTCTGCGGGTAACCATGCGCAGGGCGTAGCGTTTTCTTCCGCTCGTCTGGGCCTGAAGTCGCTGATCGTTATGCCGGTGGCCACTGCCGATATCAAAGTCGATGCCGTGCGCGGTTTCGGCGGTGAGGTGCTGCTGCACGGTGCCAACTTTGATGAAGCCAAAGCGAAAGCGATTGAACTGGCGCAGCAGCAGGGCTTCACCTGGGTGCCGCCTTTCGATCACCCGATGGTGATTGCCGGGCAGGGCACGCTGGCGCTTGAACTGCTGCAGCAGGATGCCCACCTCGATCGCGTGTTTGTCCCGGTGGGCGGCGGCGGGCTGGCGGCGGGCGTTGCGGTGCTGATCAAACAGCTGATGCCGCAGATCAAAGTGATCGCCGTGGAAGCAGAAGATTCGGCCTGCCTGAAGGCGGCGCTGGACGCGGGGCATCCGGTGGATCTGCCGCGCGTGGGTCTGTTTGCGGAAGGCGTGGCGGTGAAGCGTATTGGCGATGAAACCTTCCGCCTGTGTCAGGAATACCTCGACGACATCATTACCGTTGATAGCGATGCTATCTGCGCGGCGATGAAAGACCTCTTCGAAGATGTCCGTGCGGTAGCCGAGCCTTCCGGGGCGCTGGCGCTGGCGGGGATGAAGAAATACATCGCCCAGCACAATATTCGCGGTGAACGTCTGGCGCACGTGTTGTCCGGTGCGAACGTTAACTTCCACGGTCTGCGCTATGTCTCCGAACGTTGCGAGCTGGGGGAACAACGTGAAGCCTTGCTGGCGGTGACCATCCCGGAAGAGAAGGGAAGTTTCCTTAAATTCTGCCAGCTGTTGGGTGGCCGTTCGGTAACGGAGTTTAACTACCGCTTTGCCGATGCCAAAGACGCCTGCATTTTTGTCGGCGTACGCCTGAGCCGTGGTCTGGAAGAGCGCAAGGAAATCCTTAGCTTGCTGCACGATGGTGGCTACAGCGTGGTGGACCTGTCCGACGACGAAATGGCGAAGCTGCACGTGCGGTATATGGTTGGCGGTCGTCCCTCCAAACCACTGAAGGAGAGATTGTTCAGCTTCGAGTTTCCGGAATCGCCGGGGGCACTGCTGAAGTTCCTCTACACGCTGGGCACGCACTGGAATATCTCACTGTTCCACTATCGTAGCCATGGTACCGACTACGGACGCGTGCTGGCCGCCTTTGAGCTGGGCGACAATGAGCCGGACTTTGAAACCCGACTCAATGAACTGGGCTATGAGTGTCACGACGAGACAAATAACCCGGCATTCCGCTTCTTCCTGGCGGGCTAATAGCTGCTTAACAGGAGATAACCTGCCAGGGTTATCTCCTTTTTTCTGCTTTATTTATCGTGACCTGCCGAATTATTTTTCTGTCAACGCATCCTATCCATAAAAATGTGACCTAATTCATAATAAAAAGCTCACCGCGTTGCGCCAGCCTGCGCACATCTTTTGGGAGCAATATTTGTCGCTCGCTGACTACACCTGAATTAACATTGGCTGTAGTTAATTCTTAGTGGTTGGAGAGGATATTCGGATGAGAACGGATATAATTGATGCCCCGAATGAAAGTGCGCAAGGATGTGAATATTTTACGTCTCAGCTCACATTTCTGGATAAACACTATAATAATTCCACAGACTTTTTTTCTTCGATATTTTTGCTGCTGAAAGAGCAAGGCTACGTCCGGGACTCTTTTCTTGACGCCATCATCGCCCGTGAAAAGGCGTACCCTACCGCGCTGCCCACGCTGCCGGTGGCTCTTGCGCTTCCTCATACCGATCCTCAGCACGTTATTCACCCCTTCATCTCCGTAACACGGTTGTCTACGCCTATTGCATGGCAGGAAATGGGCAATGATGACAACACGCTTTATGTTCATTTTATTGTTTTACTAGGTTTTGTTGACCACAGCAGCCACCTGACAGCGCTGCAAAAGCTTATGGACTGCCTTGCGGATGAAGAGGTCGTTCAGGCCCTACGCGAAATAGACGATGTAGAAACCTTTCTCTGTACCCTCACATCAAGACTGCAATTAGATAAGGATTTATAAGATGAAAAAAGTCATTGTTGCATGTGGAAGCGGCGTTGCTACCTCACAAACGGTTGCCAGTAAAGTAACCCGCTTATTGAATGAACGTCAGCAGTCGCATATCAAAGTTGAAGTCATCGACCTGAAATCGCTTGATAGTCATATAAAAGATAGTGCGGCTTATATCGCTATCACCAAAGTTGATAAGCAATATCCTATCCCGGTAATTAACGGAATTGCCTTTCTGACCGGCATGGGGATGGAGCAGGAATTACAAAAGGTCATTGATGCCTGTAAATAAGGTGTAGCTCTTTAATCCGTATACTCGTCGTCTTTCAAGCCGCGGGGGCGTTGGCTGCGTTCTTTCACCCGAATCACTTACTAAAGTAAGCTCATCGGGATTCTCTCACTTGCCGCCTTCCCGCAACTCGAAAGCCATAGAGTATATAATTATTTTAGTGGAGAAGTGCTATGGACTTTCTTGGTGTAGTCATAAATTATATTCTGAATTTAGGCGCGCCGGTTTTTGTGCCCTTTATTATGTTATTAGCCGGGCTGGTGGTGCGGATGAAATTCCGCGATGCGGCCTCGGCGGCTATCACACTGGGCGTCGCCTTCGTTGGGATGAGCATGCTGATTGGCTTTATGGTCGACGCCATCGGTGTTGCCGCACAGACCATGATGAACCGTACCGGCCTTGAGTTAAGCATCGTCGATGGCGGCTGGACGACGATGGCGAATATCTCCTGGGCCTGGCCTTATGCGTTCGCCATGTTCCCGCTTCAGGTTGGCGTCAACATCGTGATGTTGATGCTGAACAAGACCAATACCTTCAACGCCGACCTCTGGAACGTGTGGGGGAAAATCTTTACCGCGTTTATCGTGGTGAGCGTCACCACCCCATTGTTTGGCCCGGTCTGGAGTCTGGTACTGGCGTTCCTCGTTGCCGCCTTCCAGATCATTATGGAATTGAACGCGGGGGATATTCACCAGCATCGTATCGAGAAACTCACGGGGATCCCGGGAGTGACCTGTACGCACCGTATGGTCTTCTTTGGTGCCATCTATTACCCGTTCGATCTGCTGCTGCGCAAAATACCGGTCTGCAATAAACCAATGGATGCCAGCGCGCTGCGCGCCAAAGTCGGGGTCTTTGCCGAAAACCACATCATTGGTTTTATTCTGGGGATCCTGTTTGGCGTGATTGCGGGCTACAGTGTTGCCAAAACGCTGATGCTGGGCGTACAGGCTTCGACGGCGCTGGTGCTGTTCCCGATGATTTCCAAGCTCTTTATGCAGGCCCTGTCGCCGATCTCTGAGGCCATCAGCGACTATATGAACAAGAAATTCTCCGGGCGTAAGCTGTTCGTGGGTATTGACTGGCCGTTTATGGGCGGTGCGAGCGAAATCTGGTTTGCTATTATCGTCGCCATCCCGTTCACCCTGCTGTGGGCGCTGATTCTGCCGGGAAATAAGATCCTGCCGTTTGCTGGCATCATCAATATTGCGCTGATTGTTCCGGCCTATCTGGTGACACGCGGTAACACGCTGCGCATGGTTATCCTGAGCATTATTGGCGTGCCATTCTTCCTGTTTGTTGGCACGCAGTTCGCACCAATGATTACCGACCTTGGGCTGGCCACTAAAGCTATCACCATCCCGGCAGGGCAGCTGATTTCGAACAGCTCGATTGATGCCCCGGTCTTCACCTATGCCTTCTCCTTCCTGTTCAAATTCCTGGAAGGCAACTTCATCCCGCTGGTGTTCGCGCTGTGGTGGGGCTGCGGCTACTTCTTTTACTCCCGCGAATTGCGTCGTGAAAGCAATCTTGCGCAGCAGGAAGCCGAACAGCAGGCGAAGGTTCAGCAGGCGTAACTCTGGGTTTCATGTTCACGTCTGGCGGCAGGTGCCGCCGCCAGGCTTTTCATTGCAGGAGAGTTAGCATGGCTATGGATAAACGCGTGGTTGCAGTGCTGGATGCCATTGTGAACGATCCCGGTATCACAGGGACGAAGCTTGAAGCGCAGTTTTGCCTGACGCGCAAACAGTTGAGCTATACGTTGAAAAAGGTGAATGACTACCTGGAGTCGAACCACTTCGACCGGATCAACCGCCTGAAAACCGGGAAGCTGAATATCCCACGCCATGTGATTGAGCATTTTCGTCAGAATCAGACCTCGGAAACCGAGCATCGCTACCTCTACTCGGAAGAAGAACGTGGGCAGATGATTATCTTTATGCTGCTGACCCGCAACGAACGGCTGTCATTGTTGCATCTCTCTTCTTCACTGAGCGTTAGCCAGAATACGATTATCAACGATCTGAAAAAAGTGCGTACCGAGGTTATTGAGCACGGGCTGGAGATAAGCTACGACCGAGGCAACGGCTACCATATTCTGGGTGAGGAGCTGGAAAAACGCTATCTGCTGCTGAATTGTTTACGCCGGGTTCTGGAAATTCCGGTTGCCAAAAATATCCTCGCTCAATACAACAACGTTATGAGCGATTATCTGGAAAAGGTCGGCAACGTTTTCAGTGAAATTGAAAAGCGTTTTAAAATTCAGTTTACCGACCGCCAGCTTCAGGAGCTTATTTATTTTATCTGCTTTGTCCTGCATCGTATTGATTCAGGGAAAAGTCTGGTCAATATTCCGATCAGCTACGCTGATATTATTGGCAGCAGAGAATTTACCCTGATGCAGAGCGTTATCAGTAAAATCAATATCAATAGCGAAAATGAACTGGTTTTCCTGACGGCACTGATCCAAAGCTCAAATATTCAAAGTATTGCCGATAAATATTTTCACCTCGATACGCTACTGCTTGAAAGCGTAGTCGCGGTGGTCGACAGCTTTGAAAAAATAAGCTGCGTCACGATCAAAGAGAAAAATGAGCTGATTGAGAAAATCTATCAGCATTGGAAACCGGCCTATTACCGTATTCGCTATCATCTGAGCAACACCAGCAGCGTTTACGATCTGGTGGTGAAAGAGTTCAGCCATCTGCATGAGATGGTTCGCCGCGCGGCGGTGCCGTTTGAGACGGTACTGCACTGCGAAATTCCTGATGAAGAGATGGCATTTTTAACGGTGCTCTTTGGCGGTTGGCTGACCCGCGAGGGGGTTATCCATCAGATTAAAATCCAGAAAACCGCGGTCGTGGTGTGTGAAAATAGCGCGACCATTTCCACTTATCTCTTCCTGACGCTGCAGGTACTTTTCCCGGAGCTGCACTTTACCGAAGTGATGTCACGACGCGAGTTTGAGCGCTATACCGGGCACTACGATGTGGTTTTCTCGACCACGCACCTGAACACCAGCAAGATGGTGTTTGTGGTGAATCCGTCCATCAGCAGCATTCATAAAAGTGCGTTCCGCAATCATGTGATCGGCGCGCTACAGGGTGTGGACCCGAATATCATTCAGATAGAGCAACTGCTGCTTATCTTCGAACGCTTCGGCAATATTATCGATCATAAAGGGCTACAGCGTGCGCTCGCTAGCTATATCTATGATGAGAACAGCGCCGTGAGTGCGGCAGGCAGCATTGAGCCGCCGACGCCATCGCTGACGGACCTACTGCAGCGCGAGCACGTTCAGTTCGTCACCTCGCTGCCGGACAGCTGGCAGCAGGCTATTACTCAGGCGTCGTCATCGCTGCTGGTGTGTGGCGTGATTGAACCACGCTATCTGCAAATCATGCTCAATAAAATCGCCGATGAACAGCCCTATATCATGCTGGCCGATGGCGTGATTATTGCTCACGCTGGTGTTGATGATGGCGCGCTGGATACGGGTATGGCGTTATTACGCTTACCTTCTAAGATTGATTTTGCGGGTTATATGCAGGCCGATATTATTATTGTTCTGGCGACCAACAACCCACAAAAACATCTTAAGGCATTGGCGCAATTAAATGAATTTCTCGAGTTTTATGACGGCGGCAATGTTATTCGCCGCGCGCAGGATGAATATGCGCTGATAAACAAACTTTTCCATCATCAGTAATTATTAATTAAAAATCGTTGCAGTCAGAAAACGGCAACGTTATTTCCCGGCAATGATTGTCGCGACATCGCTCGCCCCTATAATCGTATACAGGATAAATATTATGTTAGACATTCAGAAAAAACACGTCGTTGAAATGGCCAGAACCGCTCAGCAATGGGGACTGTGTAAACATAAAGCAGGTAATTCCAGCGTACGGGATAAAGAGACGGGATTTATTCTGGTGACCCCAACCACGATCGACAAAATGGATTTAACGCCGCGCGATATTGTGGTGATGGACGTTGAAGCTAATGTCATTGAAAGTGAAGCTGGATTGCGTCCTACCAGCGAATGCCTGATGCATATCGAAATTTATAAGGCGCGTCCTGACGTTTTCGCCATCTCCCACACGCACTCTCTCTATGCCACCTCATTTGCCGTGTTGAATAAACCGATCCCGGCGGTGGTGTACGAATGCGCGATCCTCAACCTGAAAGACGGGGTGATTCCGGTTGCGCCTTATGGCCGCCCAGGTACGCCCGCGCTGTCGAACAGCGTCATCGAACCTATCCAGCGCGCCGACGCCATTCTGATGGAAAAACATGGCGCAATCGGCGTGGATAAAGATCCGTACGAAGCGGTGCTGAAGTCTGCCTATCTGGAAGAGATGGCGCAGATTTACTACCACGCGCTGGTCATTAACGGCGGTAAGGAGCCCGAATCTTTCGCGCCGGAAGAGCTGCAGCGCTGGGCCTACCCGTCACAAATCAAATTTGCCCGCTAATTGAGACGCCCGCCCGTGCGGGCGGGACATTCATGGAGAGAACGCATGAAAAAATTTTTGAATCAGGCGGAGGACTTTATCCCGGAGATGCTGGAAGGCATCTATCTGGCGCACCCCGATGCTTTTCGTTTGGTGAACGATGATCCGCACTGCCTGGTGGCCGCACGCCCGGTACCTGGCAAGGTCGGAATTGTCACCGGCGGTGGCTCGGGGCATCTGCCGCTGTTTCTGGGCTATGTGGGGCAGGGCATGCTGGACGGCTGCGCGATTGGCGATGTGTTTCAGTCGCCCTCGCCGGCGCAAATTTTGGCCGTCACCCAAGCGGTGGACCGCGGGGCTGGCGTGCTCTATCTGTACGGCAACTACAACGGCGATATTTTTAATTTTGATATGGCCGCGGAAATGGCCGATATGGAGTGCGATATTCGCACCGCGACGGTAGTCGCTGCCGATGATTCGGCGGGCGCCGTGCCTGGGGGTGGAGAGGCGGCAACCCGACGTGGCGTCGCGGGTATTTTCTTTGTCTACAAATGCGCGGGGGCGTCGGCGGCCAGAATGGATGATCTGGAAACCGTCCAGCGCATTGCGCAAAAGGCGGGCGAGCGCGTGCGTACGTTGGGCGTGGCGCTGTCGCCGTGCATCGTACCGCGTATCGGCAAGCCGGGGTTTCATATTGGCGATCGCGAAATGGAGATTGGCATGGGCATTCATGGTGAAAGTGGTATTCGCCGTGGCCCGCAGCTAAACGCAGAATCGATCGCCGAAGAGATGATGTCCTGGCTGCTGGCGGATTCGCCCTGCCAGCAGGGGGATGAAGTGGCCGTCTTGATCAATGGCCTTGGTGCTACGCCGCTGGAAGAGTTGTATCTGATGTATCGCCACGTGCACCAGATTCTGGCAGAAAGCCACATGCGCGTTTTCCGCGTATGGATTGGCGAGTTTGCTACGGCGATGGAGATGACCGGTATGTCTATCAGTCTGATGCCGGTGGATGAAGAGCTGAAAACACTGCTCAATGCCGGGGCCGATACGCCGATGTTTCGGCAGTTTTCGGCTTAAGGAGGCGTGATGACCATAGATACGCAGAGTCTGCGGCCGCTTTTTACTGAATGGGCCCGAATCATGGAGGCTAACAAAACGGTGCTGACCGAGTTGGATAGCGTGGTCGGCGACGGTGATTTGGGGCTGACCATGAGCGATGGTTTCGCGGCGGCGGCGCGCTACGCGCAGCAGAGCGACGAACGTGACGTAGGGCGATTTTTCTATATGGCGGGCAAGGTGATGGCTTCGGCGGTGCCGTCGACCATGGGCACGCTAATGGCTTCCGGACTGATGCAGGCGGGTAAGTCGTTTAAAGGTCGGGAGGTGCTGGGCTTTACGGATGCCGGCGCGCTGTTTCAGGCCTGGTACGATGGCGTGCAGCAGCGTGGTAAAGCGCAGCCGGGAGAAAAAACTTTTCTTGATGGTATGGCCCCTGCGCTGGTGGCGCTGCACGCCAGCGATGAACCGCAGACGGCAGCGAGGAAAGCACTGTTGCTGGCGCAGCAGGGAGTGCAGCAGACGACGGGCATGCTGGCAAAGCATGGCCGTGCGGCGATTCACGGTGAACGGTCGTGCGCATTTGTCGACCCTGGTGCAATGGTCGCGCAGCTCCTGATCCAGGGCTATTTTAACTTCGTACAGGCTATGTGTCCGTCAGACGGACTGTAAGTAAGGAGCCAAAATTATGTTGAAAGAAGTGGTGAAAATCAGCAATCAGCACGGCATTCACGCGCGTCCAGCTGGGGTGCTGGCCAAAGTCTGCGCGCAGTATCAATCGCGGATCGAGATGATCTACGACGGTAAGGTTATCAAGGGAAAAAGCATTATGAGTATTTTGGGGGCCGGTATTAAAGGTAAAGGATCGCTGGAGATCATCTGTAGCGGCAGCGATGAGCGAGAAGCGATGGCGAAGCTGAAAGTGCTGTTTGCGGAAGGTTTCGGTTTTGACTAGGCACGGGGCGGTGAAAAAAGGGTTCATGTTTTCACATGAACCCAGCGCCTGATGGCGCTTCGCTTATCAGGCCTACAAATTTCAATGTGTAGGCCGGGTAAGGCGTAGCCACCACCCGGCATCAGTGAACTACAGCGTGATGACGTCGAATTCGACTTCGGTATTCACGTCAGCATCGTAATCCACTTCGTCGAGGCCAAAACCGAACAGGTTCAGGAATTCCTGCTTGTACCCTGCATAGTCAGTTTCTTGCGCCAGGTTTTCGGTGGTGATCAGCGGCCACAGGTCGCGACATGCCTGCTGAATGTCTTCGCGCAGTTCCCAGTCATCCATACGGATACGCTGGTTGTCATCAAGCGCCACTTTGTCGCCGTACAGGCTGGTGGTCATCAGACGGTTGATCTGCTCGATACAGCCTTCATGAATCCCCTGTGCTTTCATCAGTTTGAAGACCATGGAGATGTACAACGGCATTACCGGAATGGCGGAAGACGCCTGAGTGATAACGGACTTCAGTACGGCAACGTTCGCGGAACCGTGCAGCGGAGCCAGCTGGTTACGCAGTTCGCCCGCGGCGCGATCGAGGTCTTCTTTTGCTTTGCCCAGCGCGCCGTGCCAGTAGATTGGCCAGGTCAGGTCGGTACCGATGTAGGAGTAGGCTACGGTTTTCACGCCGTCAGCCAGCACACCGGCTTCGCTCAGCGCGCCCATCCACAGTTCCCAGTCTTCGCCGCCCATAACGGTGACGGTGTTCTGCACTTCTTCTTCGGTTGCCGGCTCAATGCTGGCGGTGATGATCTGATCTTTGTTGGTATCGATCGCTTTAGAGGTGTAAACCTCACCGATTGGCTTCAGCGCAGAACGGACGATTTCACCGGTTTTCGGCATTTTACGCACCGGGGAAGCCAGTGAGTAAACCACCAGGTCAATCTGACCCAGGTCTTCTTTGATCAGTTTGATGACTTCATCGCGGCATTCATCAGAGAACGCGTCGCCGTTGATGCTCTTGGCATACAGGCCTTCACGTTTTGCTGCCTCATCGAAGGCAGCAGAGTTATACCAGCCCGCGGAACCCGGTTTGGTTTCCGTGCCTGGTTTTTCGAAAAATACGCCGATAGTGGCGGCACCGCTGCCAAACGCGGCGGAAATTCTGGACGCCAGGCCATAACCGGTGGAAGCACCGATGACCAGCACGCGGGAAGGGCCGTTAGCGATTTTCCCGTTTTTCTTCACATAATCGATCTGTTTTTCCACATTGACTTTGCAGCCAGTCGGATGGGTCGTTGTACAGATGAATCCACGAATTTTTGGTTTGATTATCATAATGATGGCTAATTAAGTTTGTATTTTCGCTGTCAAGTGCGCAATGACACCGTCTGTTCTGGCTTGCTTAACATAATGGTTAACAAGCCCCCCACTGCACCTCTGTTTTCAGCACCTTAAAACTCAATGAGGAGGAGGTCTGACAAACATCGGCCACGGAACCGGCTGATCCGCCGGGCATTCTCAGTCATGCAAATTCCGCTTATCTATTATGGCACGGGGCATTATACAGAAAAGGAGCGTCAATACTGAATCTACCACTGATTTTCGCCGTCCGGCGCTGTGTCCAATGGCGCAACGGGATGCATGTACGAACATGCACCCCGTTGAATGATGGCGATAATCAGTTAGCCCCGCTGGGCAAATTCGGCCATAAACCGCAGGATCAGCGCCATGGAGACGGCGCCGGGATCGCAGTGCCCGATGGCCCGCTCGCCCAGATTCTTTGCCCGTCCGAAGCGGGCAACCATGGCCGCGGTTTTTTCCGATCCCACCATAGCCGCCTGTGCGCAGTGGGATAGCGATTCAGACAACGGTAGCGCAACGTCAGCGTTGGCTCGCTCAGACGCTGCGGCCAGTGCATCGACCATCGTTTTATCACCGGGCTTTGCGCCGCCGCGTTGGTGGATGGCCTGCATGCCTATCGCCAGCCACTCGGCCAGCGCGGCAGCATCAAAGTCAGTCTGGCCCATCATCCCTTTTCCTCCAGTGCGGAAGAGGGTGCCGAAAATGGCCCCGGAAGCGCCGCCCATGCTGGTCATCAGCCGCGTCCCGCTATGCAAAAGACAGTCGCCGATATCGGCGGGTGCAAAATCGGCGGATGTGAGTAAAGCGTGTAGCGCGGTAAAGCCGCGCTTGATGCCAATACCGTGGTCGCCATCGCCAATGACCTGATCGAGCGCGGTCAGGCGTGGTTCACTGGCGATCATTCCCTCACAGACATACCGTAGGCAAGCGGTGAATTGCGTTACATTCATCTTATTTTCTCCAGCCGAGCGTATTAATGGGGTAGTCATACAGACGCTGCATTTCCGCATCTAGCCGCAGCAGGCTGAGTGAGAAGCCAGACATCTCCAGCGAGGTACAGAAATGTCCCACCTGCACGTCATAGGTGGTGATGTCACGTTCTGCCAACGCCATACCGACTTTACGGGCTACCACCATCAGCTCGGTGTTGCTCAGCGCCCCCAGATTATTGATGCTGACGCAGACCTTATCGCCCCGATCAAACGGCAGGTCATCGCCCAGTCGTGCGATCATCATCTCCACCAGTTCATCGGTCTGCGGCAGGGGAATGCGGCACAGCCCGGGCTCGCCGTGTATACCAATTCCCAGTTCGATCTCATTTTCTGCCAGGCTAAAATTAAAGGTGTCGGACTGCGGTAAAGCGCAGCCGCTGAGCGCCACGCCGAGGGTACGCGTATTGTGGTTGGCTTTCCGCGCCAGCGCTTCCAGCGCGGGCAGCGTGTAATGCTCAAACTGTGCTGCCGCCCCCGCCAGCTTGTATAAAAATGCCAGCCCGCCGACGCCACGACGGTCAGACATTCTTTCTGGCGGTGCAGAGGCAATATCATCGGTGGCGCGAACGGTACGGCATTCAATGCCTTCTTCCGCGAGGATCTCGGTGGCGATATCAAAATTCATGCCGTCGCCGGAGTAGTTCCCGTAAAGAAACAGTACGCCGTTGCCCTGATGAACGGCGCGGCTGGCCTCAATAATCTGATCGGGAGAGGGCGAGGTGAAAACCTCGCCGAGCGCGCAGGCGTCGATCCCGCCTTCACCGACAAACCCGGCGAAGGTGGGTTCATGGCCGCTGCCACCGCCGCTGACGATAACGGTCTGCGCCGCTGATTCTACCGTTCGATAGACCGCGCAGTATTCCGCCAGAGGGTGGAGTTTCCCCATCCCCGCATATACGAGCACCTGCATGATTTCGCTGCGGATATTATCGGTGTTGTTGAACAGCTTTTTGGGTTTCTGCATTGTTACTCCCTCCCGTAAGGTACTGTTTCTTTACAGACGATTTTACCTGCGACGCTCGTTTTCCCCTGGCACCTTTGATACCAATTAATCTCCCGACGAAGGGGCATTATTTCAGGTTGCGCTTAGCGGGAATTGGCGATAGTTATGAAGCGAGTGATGACACTATTCAGCGAGGCAGGCAGATGGCGGGACGCTTTCAGGGATTTGCACAAGAAGGGCTCGATTTTCTTCAGCAGGTGCGAATAGAGAACGATAAAACATGGTTTGAAGAGCACCGATTTATCTACGATCGCAGCATTCTCACGCCTTTTCGCGCGCTGGTGGACGATTTAGCGCCGACGATGCTGGAGATAGACCCGCAGCTTGAGACGCGGTCGGCGATTGGCAAAACGCTGTCGCGCATTCATCGTGACACGCGTTTCTCGCACGATAAATCGCTGTACCGCAGCCGGATGTGGCTCACTTTCAAACGTTCGGCGAAAAACTGGACCGATGCGCCAGCATACTTTTTTGAAATCAGTCCAGATACCTTGCGCTATGGGCTGGGCTACTACAGCGCCAGCAGGCCGACCATGGATCTGTTCCGTCATACGCTGCAACAACGTCCGCAGCAGTTTTTGTCGGTGGCCGAGTGCTGCGGCGCGCCGTTTGAGCTGGTGGGTGAAAGTTACAAACGGCTGCGGGCTAAGGGCCTCGACCTGACGATTTCCGACTGGTATCACCGCAAATCCTTTGCTGCAATGGCGACGGATACCGACGTGGAAAAACTGTTCCACGCCGATCTGGTCACGCAGTTAGCCGACGGCTTTCGCCAGCTGGAGCCGCTGTACCAGTGGCTGATGACGGTGGAAACGATGAAACAGATTGACCCGGAAGACCTGTAGTCATCACTTTCCGTCGTCGATTTTTCTCTCGAGGACGATCTTCCAGAACGCATCGATCAGCGGTTCATGCAGCCGCTTTTTCGGCGCGCAGACGCCCAGCTCGAACGGCGTTTTCTCGTCGCTGCGCTCCAAAATCATCACGCGGTTACGTACCGGCTCCGGGCTGTTTTCCAGCACCACTTCCGGCAGTAGCGCCACGCCGCAGCCCAGCGCCACCATTGAAACCATCGCCTCGTGGCCGCCCACCGTAGCGTAAATCGATGGGTTGCTGATTTTGTGACGGCGGAACCACAGCTCAATGCGGCGGCGTACCGGCCCCTGATCGGCCATGATAAACGGTACCGTCGACCAGTCGGGTTTCTCGACGGAAACCTGATTACGCACCGGGCAGGGCAGCGCCGGGGCAATCAGGACGACCGCCAGATTCTCTAACATGGAAAACGCTACCGCGCCGGGCAGCGTCTCGGGCTTACCGGCAATCGCCAGATCGGCCTCGCCGGTGACCACTTTGTCCATCGCATCGGCGGCGTCGCCGGTGGTGAGCTTGATTTCCACCGACGGGTGTTCGGCGCGGAAGCGATCGAGGATTGGCGGCAGATGGCTGTAGGCGGCGGTCACCGAACAGAAAATATGTAATTCACCCGACAGCGACGGCCCTTGTTGGTCAAGCGTGTGGCGCAGCTGCTGGTATTGCAGCAGCGTCTGCTGGGCGAATACGCGCAGCTCTTCGCCCGCTTCGGTCAGCGTGACCGTACGGTTATCGCGTACAAACAGCGGCTGACCGAGGTCTTCTTCCAGGCGCTGAATTTGTCGGGAGAGCGTGGAGGGGCTGACGTGCATCGCCCGCGCGCTGCGGCCAAAGTGGCGGCTATCCGCCAGATGCAGGAACATTTTCAGATCGCGTAAATCCACGAATTCTACTCCCTCTTTTAACGTTGCAGAAATTGCAATATGACGTTGTGAATATATCAATTTCCGCAATAAATTTCCTGTTGTAATGTGGGTACATTCTCGCTGAAACGCGAACCGAACAATAAGACAGTACAACATCACGAGGTATCACCATGGCTAACTACTTTAATACACTGAACCTGCGCCAGCAGCTGGCGCAGCTGGGCAAATGTCGCTTTATGGGTCGCGACGAATTCGCCGATGGCGCAAGCTACCTTCAGGGTAAAAAAGTGGTCATCGTCGGCTGTGGCGCACAGGGTCTGAACCAGGGCCTGAACATGCGTGACTCCGGTCTGGATATCTCCTACGCTCTGCGTAAAGAAGCCATTGCTGAGAAGCGTGCTTCCTGGCGTAAAGCGACTGAAAACGGCTTCAAAGTGGGCACCTACGAAGATCTGATCCCGCAGGCTGACCTGGTGGTTAACCTGACCCCGGACAAGCAGCACTCTGACGTAGTACGTTCCGTACAGCCGCTGATGAAAGACGGCGCGGCGCTGGGTTACTCCCACGGCTTCAACATCGTGGAAGTGGGCGAGCAGATCCGTAAAGACATCACCGTAGTGATGGTGGCGCCGAAGTGTCCGGGTACTGAAGTGCGTGAAGAATACAAACGTGGTTTCGGCGTTCCGACCCTGATCGCCGTTCACCCGGAAAACGATCCGAAAGGCGAAGGCATGGCTATCGCCAAAGCGTGGGCCGCAGCTACCGGCGGTCACCGTGCGGGTGTACTGGAATCCTCCTTCGTGGCAGAAGTGAAATCTGACCTGATGGGCGAGCAGACTATCCTGTGCGGTATGCTGCAGGCCGGTTCTCTGCTGTGCTTCGACAAGCTGGTGGCAGAAGGCACCGACCCGGCTTATGCGGAAAAACTGATTCAGTTCGGCTGGGAAACCATCACCGAAGCGCTGAAGCAGGGCGGCATCACCCTGATGATGGACCGTCTGTCTAACCCGGCGAAACTGCGTGCTTACGCGCTGTCCGAACAGCTGAAAGAGATTATGGCGCCGCTGTTCCAGAAACACATGGACGACATCATTTCCGGCGAATTCTCCTCCGGCATGATGGCTGACTGGGCCAACGATGATAAGAAACTGCTGACCTGGCGTGAAGAGACCGGCAAAACCGCGTTCGAAACCGCTCCGCAGTTTGAAGGTAAAATCGGTGAGCAGGAGTACTTCGATAAAGGCGTTCTGATGATTGCGATGGTGAAAGCGGGCGTTGAGCTGGCGTTCGAAACCATGGTTGATTCCGGCATCATCGAAGAATCTGCTTACTACGAATCACTGCATGAACTGCCGCTGATCGCCAACACCATCGCGCGTAAGCGTCTGTACGAAATGAACGTGGTTATCTCTGATACCGCAGAATACGGTAACTACCTGTTCTCTTATGCTTGCGTACCGCTGCTGAAAGAGTTCATGACCACTCTGCAGACCGGCGATCTGGGCAAAGCGATTGCCGAAGGTGCGGTAGACAACGCGCAGCTGCGCGACGTGAACGAAGCGATTCGCAGCCACGCTATCGAGCAGGTTGGTAAGAAACTGCGCGGTTACATGACCGATATGAAACGCATTGCCGTTGCTGGCTAAATAGGATGTCGGGTGGCGCTTGCGCTTACCCGACCTACGCACAGCAGATGTAGGCCGGGTAAGGCGTAGCCGCCATCCGGCAAAAAAATCCCGGCGCCTGAACGCTCCGGGATTTTTTATTAGTTACGGTACAGCACCTTAATGATGTGATAACCGAACTGGGTATGCAGCGGGCCGGTCGGCTCCAGCACCGGGCAGGAGAAGACGACTTTATCGAACGCCGGAACCATCTGGCCCTGACGGAATTCACCTAAATCACCGCCGCGTTTGCCTGATGGGCAGATGGAATGCTTTTTCGCCAGCTTGCCGAAGTCTGCGCCGTTTTTAATCTGCTCCAGCAGATCCAGGGCCAGTTTCTCTTCTTTAACAAGGATATGCAGTGCTGCTGCTGTTTTCGCCATGATTGTGCCTTCAAAAGGGGGTCAATGAGGCTGGCGATTTTAGCATGGCTTATCGGCGATACAGCACTTTGATGATGTGGTAGCCAAATTTGGTCTTGACCGGTCCGTAGGGTTTCAGCAGCGGACAGCTGAAAACGGCGGCATCAAATGGTCCCACCATCATCCCCTGTTTAAATTCACCCAGATCGCCGCCGTTGCGCCCGGAAGGGCAGCGAGAGTAGCGTTTCGCCAGATGATCGAAGCTGATACCACGCTCCAGTTTGCTCAGGATCTCCAGAGCCAGTTTTTCTTCTTTTACCAGGATATGCAGGGCTGCCGCGCTCTTTGTCATGGGCTCTATCTCGTTGTGGGGAGCTATCCAACACTTTACCATCTGGCGGGTAAATCTCCGCCTGACTTTCTGCTACAATCCACACCCCCGTGTTTACAGATTGAGCAATCCCTTTATGCGTTTGAACCCCGGACAACAACAAGCCGTCGAATTCGTCACCGGACCTTGCCTGGTGCTGGCGGGGGCGGGTTCCGGTAAAACTCGCGTTATCACCAATAAAATCGCCCATCTGATCCACGCCTGTGGCTATCAGGCGCGGCACATTGCCGCGGTGACCTTTACCAATAAGGCCGCGCGCGAGATGAAAGGGCGCGTAGCGCAAACGCTGGGGCGCAAAGAAGCGCGTGGGCTGATGATTTCCACGTTCCACACCCTGGGGCTGGATATCATCAAGCGTGAATATGCCGCGTTGGGAATGAAGTCGAACTTCTCGCTGTTTGACGATACTGACCAGACCGCGCTGCTCAAAGAGCTGACCGAAGGGCTGATCGAAGATGACAAGGTGGTGTTTCAGCAGCTGATCTCGACGATCTCCAACTGGAAAAACGATCTGATGACGCCAGCGCAGGCGGCGGCCAGCGCGAAAGGCGAGCGCGATCGTATCTTTGCCCACTGCTATAGCCTGTACGATGCGCATATGAAGGCGTGCAACGTGCTGGACTTTGACGATCTGATCCTGCTGCCGACGCTGCTATTGCAGCGCAATGAAGAAGTGCGCGAGCGCTGGCAAAACAAAATTCGCTACCTGCTGGTGGATGAGTACCAGGACACTAACACCAGCCAGTATGAGCTGGTGAAACTGCTGGTGGGGCAGCGCGCCCGTTTTACCGTGGTGGGTGATGACGATCAGTCTATCTACTCGTGGCGCGGCGCGCGTCCGCAGAACCTGGTGCTGTTGAGCCAGGATTTCCCGGCGCTGCGGGTCATCAAGCTGGAGCAGAACTACCGTTCGTCCGGGCGTATTCTGAAAGCGGCCAACATTCTGATCGCGAACAACCCACACGTGTTTGAAAAGCGTCTGTTCTCCGAACTGGGCTACGGACCGGAGCTGAAGGTACTGAGCGCTAATCATGAAGAGCACGAGGCGGAGCGCGTCACCGGTGAGCTGATCGCCCACCACTTTGTGAACAAAACGCAGTATAAGGATTACGCCATCCTTTACCGTGGCAACCACCAGTCGCGGGTGTTTGAAAAATTCCTGATGCAGAACCGCATCCCGTACAAAATTTCCGGCGGCACGTCGTTTTTCTCGCGCCCGGAAATTAAAGATCTGCTGGCTTATCTGCGCGTGCTGAGCAACCCGGATGACGACAGCGCGTTCCTGCGTATCGTCAACACGCCGAAACGCGAGATTGGCCCCGCGACGCTGCAAAAGCTCGGCGAATGGGCGATGACCCGTAACAAAAGCCTGTTTACCGCCAGCTTCGATATGGGGCTGAGTCAGACGCTCAGCGGGCGTGGCTATGAATCGCTGACCCGCTTTACCCAGTGGCTGGGGGAAATTCAGCGCCTGGCAGAGCGTGAGCCGATTGCCGCCGTACGCGATCTTATTCACGGCATTGATTACGAATCCTGGTTGTTTGAAACCTCGCCTAGCCCGAAAGCCGCCGAAATGCGTATGAAAAACGTCAACACGCTGTTCAGCTGGATGACGGAGATGCTCGAAGGCAGCGAGCTGGAAGAGCCGATGACCCTCACGCAGGTGGTTACCCGCTTTACCCTGCGCGATATGATGGAGCGCGGTGAAAGCGAGGAAGAGCTGGACCAGGTACAGCTAATGACCCTGCACGCCTCAAAAGGGCTGGAGTTTCCTTATGTCTTCCTGGTTGGCATGGAGGAGGGGCTGTTGCCGCACCAGAGCAGCATCGATGAAGATAACGTCGACGAAGAGCGTCGCCTGGCCTATGTGGGCATTACCCGCGCGCAGAAAGAGCTGATTTTTACCCTGTGCAAAGAGCGCCGTCAGTATGGTGAGCTGGTGCGTCCGGAGCCGAGCCGTTTCCTGCTGGAACTGCCGCAGGATGATGTCATTTGGGAGCAGGAGCGGAAGGTCATTACCGCCGAAGAGCGGATGCAGAAAGGGCAGAGCCATCTGGCAAACCTGAAAGCCATGATGGCGGCAAAGAAAGCGAAATCGTAGGCCGGATAAGCGTCAGCGCCATCCGGCAATGCGATGAACTTTAGCGTACTTCCAGCGGCCAGTGGATATAGCTTTGCCACTGGCGCTCTTGTTCCACCATCTCACGCCCGAGCGGGTGCGCGTCCAGCCAGCCATCCGGCAGGGTGACCGTCAGATTGTCGCCGTCGGCGGTAAGCGTAATGTCTGGCAGAAGGTCGTCGCGGCGACGGCTGGCAAACAGAATCGCCAGGCGCAGCAGACGACAGAGGTGCTCGGCTACGCGCGGCGGTACGGCGTTCTGCTGGTGCAGCGACGGCAGGTTGACGGCGCTGGTCTGGTTAAGCAGCAGCGTCGCAAGCAGCTTTTTCTGTGCAGGCGTGAAGCCCGGCAGATCGAGGTTACGCACCAGATAGGCGGCGTGCTGCGGCGCTTGTTTGAAATCGACGCTGAGGCCAATCTCGTGCAACGCACAGGCGCTGAGCAGAAGTTCGCGGCTCAGCGGCTCCAGTTCCCAGCATTTAGCGACCTGATCGGCAAAATTCGCTGCCAGATGTTCCACACGGCTGGCCTGTTCAATATCAACCATAAAACGGCGCTGAATATTGCGCAGCGTGCGGCTGCGGATATCTTCATCGACCGCCAGATGCAGCATGCCGTAGACCAGCCCTTCGCGCAGTGCGCCGCCGGCCAGCGTCATGCACTGGATATTCAGTTCGGTGAAAATGGCAATAAGGATGGCTAGCCCGCTTGGGAAAACCAGCGCCCGCTCCAGCGTCAGCCCTTCAATTTCCAGCTCTTCCAGACGGCCGCATTGAATCGCGCGCTGTTTCAGCTGCTGCAGCTTAGCGAGGGTGATGCGTTCATCCATTCCCTGCGCCATCATAATTTCTTGTAATGCCTGAACCGTACCGGAGGCACCAACGCAGACCTTCCAGCCGTGATGACGCAGCTCATCGGCGACCGGTTTCAGCACGTCGCGGGCGGCGCGTTCGGCTTCATCGAAATGTTCCTGCGCGAGGTTGCGGTCGGTGAAGTAGCGCTCAAGCCAGGTCACGCAGCCCATCGACAGGCTGAACAGCGAGGTGGTTTGCGCGCCGGTGCCGGTGACCAGTTCGGTGCTGGCACCGCCGATATCGACCACTAAACGACGATCGTCGCCGCCGGTGGTGTGCGCCACGCCCTGATAAATCAGGCGCGCTTCTTCTTCGCCGCGGATAACCTGCACCGGGCAACCGAGAATGTCCTGCGCTTTGGCAATGAAGACATCGGCATTAACGGCCAGACGCAGCGTTGCGGTTGCGACGATGCGGATTTGCGTCGGGGGAATATCCTGTAGCCGTTCGGCGAACAGGCGCAGGCACTGCCAGCCCCGCTCCATGGCTTCCGTCGACAGGATGTTATCCTGGCTCAGCCCGGCGGCCAGACGCACTTTACGCTTGATGCGGGTGAGCGTCTGGATGCTTCCCGCCACCTCGCGCACAATCAGCATATGAAAACTATTGGAACCGAGATCGATAGCTGCATATAGCGAGGTGGAAGTGAGCATAGCGTTTCTTTAACCTGAACGACGACGATTACGTGGCGCGCCTGAACGACGCGGGCCGTTACCCTGACGAACGCGCGTCAGACGCAGCGGCTTCGGCAGTTCGGTTAACAGCGCATCCGGGTTGTACTTACTGACCGGAATAGAATGACCGGTGTAGGCTTCAATGGCCGGCAGGTTCAGCGCATACTCTTCACATGCGAGGCTGATCGAGTGACCGCTAGCGCCCGCGCGACCGGTACGGCCGATACGGTGAACGTAATCTTCGCAATCATCCGGCAGGTCGTAGTTAAAGACGTGCGTTACGGCTGGGATGTGCAGACCACGCGCTGCGACGTCGGTTGCGACCAGAATATCGAGATCGCCACGGGTGAATTCTTCGAGAATACGCAGGCGTTTTTTCTGTGCAACGTCACCGGTCAGCAGACCAACGCGGTGACCATCGGCTGCCAGGTGGCCCCAGATGTCTTCACAGCGGTGCTTGGTGTTGGCGAAGATGATCGCGCGGTCAGGCCACTCTTCTTCCAGCAGCGTTTGCAGTAAACGCATTTTCTCTTCGTTGGAAGGGTAGAACAGCTCTTCTTTAATACGGTGACCCGTTTTCTGCTCTGGTTCGACTTCCACGTATTCGGCGTTGTTCATTTGCTCGAACGCCAGTTCACGTACGCGATAGGACAGGGTGGCAGAGAACAGCATATTCAGGCGTTGGGTAGCCGGCGGCATGCGGCGGAATAGCCAACGAATGTCTTTAATAAAGCCGAGATCGTACATGCGATCGGCTTCGTCCAGCACCACCACCTGAATCGCGCCCAGGTTGATGTGGTTCTGTTTTGCATAATCAATCAGACGACCGGTGGTGCCGATAAGAATATCGACGCCGCTTTCCAGCACTTTCAGCTGTTTGTCATAGCCGTCACCGCCGTAGGCCAGGCCCAGTTTCAGGCCGGTTGCCTGAGCCAGCGGCTCGGCATCAGCGTGAATCTGTACCGCCAGCTCACGGGTTGGCGCCATAATTAAGGCGCGCGGTTGATTCACCTGGCGGTCAGCAACTGCCGGGTGAGAAAGAAGATAATGAAACGTTGACGTCAGGAACGCCATCGTTTTTCCGGTACCGGTTTGCGCCTGTCCAGCCACATCACGTCCAGCAAGCGTCAGCGGCAAAGCCAGCGCCTGAATGGGCGTGCAATTATAAAACCCTTTGGTTTCAAGGGCTTCAACCACTTTAGGGTGCAGGGCGAAGTCGGAAAACTTCTGTTCAGTTAAATGTGTTTTGCTCATAGTGTGGTAGAATATCAGCTTACTATTGCATTAAGAAAGCGTATCCGGTGAAATAACGTCAACCTTTGTTGGCGAAGTCAACATCAACACCTCGTTGGTTAATGCTACACCAACACACCAGGCTTATTCCTGTGGAGTTAAATATGAGCGATAAAATTATTCACCTGACTGACGACAGTTTTGACACGGACGTACTCAAGGCTGACGGGCTGACACTCGTCGATTTCTGGGCAGAGTGGTGCGGTCCGTGCAAAATGATCGCCCCGATTCTGGATGAAATCGCTACGGAGTATCAGGGTAAACTGACCGTTGCGAAACTGAACATCGATCAGAACCCGGGCACTGCACCGAAGTATGGCATCCGCGGTATCCCTACGCTGCTGCTGTTCAAGAATGGCGAAGTGGCTGCAACCAAAGTTGGCGCGCTGTCTAAAGGCCAGCTGAAAGAGTTCCTCGACGCCAACCTGGCGTAAGTTATTCTCCTCGGGCGTCCCGTGTTCTTAATTTAAGCAGAACTCTGGACGCCCGGCTTTAGTCGTGCTAAGTTAAGTTTGACTTCGTTTTAAACATACCTTGTTTGAATCTTGTTTGACCCAAACCTCCCGTCGCGTTTAGCCACGTTCAGAGGTTGAAAAATTCCAGGCTTGTCACTCTTTCCGTCTTGTCGTTTCAGTTCTGCGTACTTTCCTGTGACCAGGCAGCGAACAGACATGAGTTGATGGCCGTAAACAGGCACGGATGACCCTGCCATACCATTCACAAATTAAGTTCGAGATTTACCCCGAGTTTAAGAACCCACACCATTATGAATCTTACCGAATTAAAGAATACGCCGGTTTCTGAGCTGATCACTCTCGGCGAAAATATGGGGCTGGAAAACCAGGCTCGTATGCGCAAGCAGGACATTATTTTTGCCATCCTGAAGCAGCACGCGAAGAGTGGCGAAGATATCTTTGGCGACGGTGTGCTGGAGATACTGCAGGATGGATTTGGTTTCCTCCGCTCCGCAGACAGCTCCTACCTCGCCGGCCCTGATGATATCTACGTTTCCCCCAGCCAAATCCGTCGTTTCAACCTCCGCACTGGTGACACCATCTCTGGTAAGATTCGTCCTCCGAAAGAGGGTGAGCGTTACTTTGCGCTGTTGAAAGTTAATGAAGTTAACTACGACAAGCCGGAAAACTCGCGCAACAAGATCCTGTTCGAGAACTTAACCCCGCTGCACGCAAACTCTCGTCTGCGTATGGAGCGCGGCAACGGTTCTACCGAAGACTTAACCGCTCGCGTACTGGATCTGGCCTCGCCGATCGGTCGCGGCCAGCGTGGTCTGATCGTGGCACCGCCGAAAGCCGGTAAAACCATGCTGCTGCAGAACATCGCGCAGAGCATCGCTTACAACCACCCAGACTGCGTGCTGATGGTGCTGCTGATTGACGAACGTCCGGAAGAAGTGACCGAGATGCAGCGTCTGGTGAAAGGTGAAGTTGTCGCTTCTACCTTCGACGAACCCGCATCTCGCCACGTTCAGGTTGCGGAAATGGTTATCGAGAAAGCGAAACGTCTGGTTGAACACAAGAAAGACGTTATCATTCTGCTCGACTCCATCACCCGTCTGGCACGTGCGTACAACACCGTCGTTCCGGCTTCAGGTAAAGTCCTGACCGGTGGTGTGGATGCCAACGCCTTGCACCGTCCGAAACGTTTCTTCGGTGCGGCACGTAACGTGGAAGAGGGCGGCAGCCTGACCATCATCGCGACGGCGCTGATCGATACCGGCTCTAAAATGGATGAAGTTATCTATGAAGAGTTTAAAGGTACCGGCAACATGGAACTGCACCTCTCTCGTAAGATTGCGGAAAAACGCGTCTTCCCGGCTATCGACTACAACCGTTCTGGTACCCGTAAAGAAGAGCTGCTCACCACGCCTGAAGAGCTGCAGAAAATGTGGATCCTGCGCAAAATCATCCATCCAATGGGCGAGATCGATGCGATGGAGTTCCTCATCAACAAACTGGCAATGACCAAAACCAACGACGATTTCTTCGATATGATGAAACGCTCGTAAGATTCGGTTTTTTGCCGACAAACGCCACACAATTGTGTGGCGTTTTTGTTTTTAGGAGTTTCGCCGATAGGGCTACGCTTTTTTTTCACGGACAATTGCGGTTTACGGCTACAATAATAGCTAGTTCGCAAAATCGGTTATAAATCAGGCGAGTTTCCCCAATATTCGTCAGCCTTGCTCTTCTGATGAGTTGCTATCGTGGGTATACTTTCGCTACTAATATTCGCAGCGAGTATAAATTGTGAGTTTACTGACCGTCGGTACTGACTTGCTCAGTATCTTTTTGTTCACCACCGTGTTTCTTTTTTTCGCCCGTCGGGTGGCAAAAAAGATCGGTTTGGTGGATAGACCTAATTTTCGTAAACGTCACCAGGGGATTATCCCGCTTGTGGGCGGCATCTCTGTGTATGCCGGGATCTGCTTAACTTTTGCGATTGCCAATTACTATATACCTCACGCCTCACTGTATCTCGCCTGTGCTGGCGTGCTGGTACTGGTGGGTGCGCTAGACGACCGCTACGATATCAGTGTCAAAATTCGCGCCACCATCCAGGCGCTGATTGGCATCATCATGATGACCGCTGGCGGCCTCTATTTGCGCAGCTTGGGCTATATTTTTGGCTCATGGGAGCTGGTGCTCGGCCCGTTTGGCTTCTTCCTGACGCTGTTTGCGGTGTGGGCCATCATCAATGCATTCAACATGGTTGACGGTATCGATGGGCTGCTTGGCGGCCTGTCGAGCGTCAGCTTTGGCGCAATTGGTCTTATTCTGTGGTTTGATGGGCAGACGAGCCTGGCGATGTGGTGTTTCGCGATGATTGCCGCCATTCTGCCTTATATCATGCTGAACCTGGGCGTACTGGGGCGTCGCTATAAAGTGTTTATGGGCGATGCCGGCAGTACGCTGATCGGCTTCACGGTCATCTGGATCCTGCTGGAAACTACCCAGGGTACGCATCACCCGATTAGCCCGGTGACTGCGCTGTGGATTGTGGCGATCCCGCTAATGGATATGGTCGCCATCATGTACCGCCGACTGCGTAAAGGCATGAGCCCGTTCTCGGCTGACCGTCAGCACATCCACCATCTGATCATGCGTGCAGGCTTTACCTCTCGTCAGGCTCTGGTTCTGATCACGCTTGCCGCTGCGCTGCTTGCGGGTATCGGCGTGGCCGCCGAATACACGCGCGTTGTGCCAGAATGGGCCATGCTGATACTGTTCCTGATGGCTTTCGGTCTTTATGGCTACTGCATCAAGCGAGCCTGGAAAGTGGCGCGCTTTATTAAACGCGTGAAGCGCAGAATGCGCCGGAACAGTGAAAAAAATCCAAAATTAACCAAGTAAAACTGGGGTAGTAATGACACAACCATTACCGGAAGCACAGTCAGCAAGTGCGGAGAATGAACTGGATATTCGTGGCCTGTTTCGCGCGTTGTGGTCGGGGAAACATTGGATTGTCGGCCTTGCGGTGCTGTTTGCCGCCGTGGTGCTGGTTTATACCTTTTTTGCCCGGCAGGAATGGAGCACCACGGCGATCACCGATCGGCCAACGGTCAATATGCTGGGTGGCTACTATTCTCAGCAGCAGTTCCTGCGCAATCTGGACGCGAAGGTCAACCCGACGACCGCGACGCCGCCTTCGGTGATGGATGAAGTCTACAAAGAGTTCATCATGCAGCTGGCCTCCTGGGACACCCGCCGTGACTTCTGGTCGCAGACCGACTATTACAAACAGCGGATGGTGGGGAATTCCCGCGCCGATGCGGCGCAGCTGGATGACCTGATTAACGATATTCAGTTTACTCCCGGCGATGCACAAAAGAGCGTGAGCGACAGCATTAAGCTGACGGCGGAAACCGCCGCAGATGCCAATAACCTGCTGCGCCAGTACATCGCGTTTGCCAGCGAACGTGCAGCAGGACATCTGAACGATGAACTCAACGGCGCCTGGGCTGCGAGAACGATTCAAGTGAAAGCGCAGGTGAAGCGTCAGGAAGAGGTTGCCCAGGCGATTTTCAACCGCCGTCTGCATAGCATTGAAGCGGCGCTGAAAATTGCGCAGCAGCACAATATTAACCGCAGCGTGACGGACGTTCCGGCCGATGAGTTACCGGATTCCGAGCTCTCTTTACTGGGTCGTCCAATGCTGCAGGCGCGTCTGGAAAACCTGCAGGCCGTGGGGCCGACGTTTGACCTCGATTACGATCAGGGCCGGGCGATGCTGACGACCCTCAACGTAGGGCCGACGCTGTCGAAAAGTTTCCAGACTTACCGGTATTTGCGTACGCCTGAGGAGCCGGTAAAACGTACCAGCCCGCGGCGCGTATTCCTGATGGTCATGTGGGGCATCGTCGGCGCATTGGTGGGTGCCGGGGTGGCATTGGCGCGTCGTCGCACGTAGTAAATACCCATCAATGATGAAGGGCGATGGGCCTGGTTCATCTATAGAAGAGAATCGATGTGAAAGTTCTGACTGTATTTGGCACACGTCCGGAGGCGATCAAAATGGCGCCTCTGGTCCATGCGCTAGCAAAGGATCCTCATTTTGAGGCAAAAGTATGCGTCACCGCACAGCATAGGGAAATGCTTGATCAGGTGCTACACCTCTTCTCCATCGTTCCGGACTATGACCTCAACATCATGAGTCCAGGACAGGGTTTGACCGAAATAACCTGTCGTATTCTGCAGGGGTTAAAGCCGGTTCTGGAATCCTTTAAGCCGGACGTCGTGTTAGTGCACGGTGACACGACGACCACGGCCGCCGCTAGCCTGGCGGCCTTTTATCAGCGTATTCCCGTTGGTCATGTGGAAGCGGGCCTGCGCACCGGCGATCTTTACTCGCCGTGGCCGGAAGAAGCCAACCGTACGCTTACCGGGCATCTGGCGATGTATCACTTTGCGCCAACTGAAAACTCGCGCCAGAACCTGCTGCGAGAGAATCTGTCGGACACGCGTATTTTCGTCACCGGCAATACGGTGATTGATGCCCTGTTCTGGGTGCGCGATCGGGTGATGGGCGACGAGGCGCTGCGCGCCGATCTCGAGCAGCGCTACCCGTTCCTGAACAATGGCAAAAAGATGATTCTGGTTACCGGCCATCGCCGCGAAAGCTTTGGCCAGGGCTTTGAACAAATCTGTCACGCGCTGGCTGAAGTCGCGGCGTCGAACCCGGACGTGCAGATTGTTTATCCGGTACACCTGAACCCGAACGTCAGTGAACCGGTGAACCGCATTCTGGGCCATATTGATAATGTGATACTGATCGAACCGCAGGACTATCTGCCGTTCGTCTGGCTGATGAATCACGCCTGGCTCATTCTGACCGACTCTGGCGGTATTCAGGAGGAAGCCCCGTCGTTGGGCAAGCCGGTACTGGTAATGCGCGAAACCACCGAACGGCCGGAGGCGATTGATGCCGGTACGGTGCGCCTGGTGGGCACGGATAGCCAACGCATTGTGGACGAAGTCACGCGCCTGCTGCGCGATGATGAAGAATATCAAAGGATGAGCCGGGCCCATAACCCCTACGGGGATGGCCGGGCATGCGAACGTATTTTAGCTGCATTAAAAAATAATCAGGTAACGCTATGAGTTTTTCAATCCTCTCGGTGATCGGTCTGGGCTATATCGGCCTCCCTACTGCGGCAGCCTTTGCCTCGCGGCAAAAACAGGTGGTGGGCGTAGACATTAATCAGCACGCGGTGGACACCATCAACCGCGGTGAAATTCATATTGTCGAACCCGATCTAGACAGGGTCGTTAAAACGGCGGTGGCCGACGGATATTTGCGTGCGACCACCGTACCAGAAGCCGCCGATGCTTACCTGATTGCCGTGCCGACGCCGTTTAAAGGCGACCACGAGCCGGATATGGTTTACGTGGAGGCCGCCGCGCGCTCCATTGCGCCGGTGCTGAAAAAAGGGGCGCTGGTTATTCTCGAGTCGACCTCTCCGGTAGGCGCAACCGAGCAGATGGCCGGTTGGCTGGCTGACATGCGCCCTGACCTGACTTTCCCACAGCAGGTGGGCGAGCAGGCGGATATCAACATCGCCTATTGTCCGGAGCGCGTGCTGCCGGGTCAGGTGATGGTCGAACTGATTAAAAATGACCGCGTGATCGGCGGGATGACGCCGGTGTGTTCCGCGCGCGCCAGCGAGTTGTATAACATTTTCCTTGAAGGTGAATGCGTGGTGACCAACGCCCGCACCGCCGAGATGTGCAAACTGACGGAAAACAGCTTCCGCGACGTTAACATCGCCTTTGCTAACGAACTGTCGCTGATTTGCGCCGATCAGGGGATTAACGTCTGGGAATTGATTCGCCTTGCTAACCGCCACCCGCGCGTCAATATCCTCCAGCCGGGCCCGGGCGTGGGCGGCCACTGTATCGCCGTCGACCCCTGGTTTATCGTGGCGCAGAACCCGGACCAGGCGCGCCTGATCCGCACCGCGCGCGAAGTGAACGATCACAAGCCGTTTTGGGTTATCGACAAGGTCAAAGCCAACGTCGCCGACTGCCTGGCCGCCAGCGACAAACGCGCCAGCGAATTGAAAATTGCCTGCTTCGGGCTGGCCTTTAAACCCAATATTGACGACCTGCGCGAGAGCCCGGCCATGGAGATCGCCGAGCTGATCGCCCAGTGGCACAGCGGCGAAACGCTGGTGGTGGAGCCGAATATTCATCAACTGCCGAAAAAGCTCGAGGGACTGTGCTCGCTGGTATCGCTAGAGCGCGCGCTGGCCAGCGCCGACGTGATCGTCATGCTGGTTGACCATACCCAGTTTAAAGCGATCGGTAGCGAAGCGATTACCCAGCAGTACATCGTTGATACGAAAGGAGTCTGGCGTTGAAACGGATTCTGGTTACCGGCGGCGCGGGCTTTATTGGCTCCGCAGTCGTTCGCCATATCATTAGCCAGACGTCGGACAGCGTGGTGGTGGTGGATAAGCTCACCTATGCTGGCAATCTGGCCTCGTTGGCACCGGTGGCGCAGGATGCGCGCTTTGCCTTTGAACAGGTTGATATCTGCGATCGCCCGGCGCTGGACCGTATTTTTGCGCACTACCGCCCGGACGTCGTGATGCACCTGGCGGCGGAGAGCCACGTCGATCGGTCTATCGATGGCCCGGCGGCGTTTATTGAAACCAATATTGTCGGCACCTACACGCTGCTGGAAGCCGCACGTGGCTGGTGGTCGACGTTGGATGACGCGGGCAAGTCGGCGTTCCGTTTCCACCATATTTCCACCGATGAAGTGTATGGCGATCTGCATTCAACGGATGATTTCTTTACCGAAACCACGCCGTATGCGCCTAGCAGCCCTTACTCCGCATCAAAAGCCAGCAGTGACCATCTGGTGCGCGCCTGGCTGCGTACCTACGGCCTGCCGACGCTGATTACCAACTGCTCAAATAACTACGGCCCGTATCACTTCCCGGAAAAACTGATCCCGCTGACGATTCTTAATGCGCTGGCCGGCAAGCCGCTGCCGGTGTACGGCAACGGACAGCAGATTCGCGACTGGCTGTACGTCGACGATCACGCGCGCGCGCTTTACCTTGTCGCCACCGAAGGCGGCATCGGTGAAACCTACAATATCGGCGGTCACAACGAGCGTAAAAATATTGAGGTGGTCGAGACCATCTGCACGCTGCTGGAAGAGCTGGTGCCGAACAAGCCGCAGGGTATTGCGCATTACCATGACCTGATTACCTTTGTCGCCGATCGTCCCGGCCACGATTTACGCTACGCCATCGATGCGGCGAAAATCGCCCGCGAACTGGGCTGGATGCCGGAAGAGACGTTTGAAAGCGGCATGCGTAAAACGGTGCAGTGGTATCTCGCTAATGAAAGCTGGTGGCAGCAGGTACTGGACGGCAGCTACCAGGGCGAGCGTTTAGGTCTGAAGGGCTAATCTCCCCAAGGAGGACAAGCAATGAAAGGCATTATTCTTGCCGGCGGCTCAGGCACGCGCCTGCATCCGATCACCCGCGGCGTGTCGAAACAGCTGCTGCCGATTTACGATAAGCCCATGATTTACTACCCGCTGTCGGTGCTGATGCTGGCGGGTATTCGTGAGATTCTGATCATCACCACGCCGGAAGATAAGAGCTACTTCCAGCGCCTGCTGGGCGACGGGAGCGAGTTTGGCATTGCGTTACAGTATGCTGAACAACCAAGCCCCGACGGTCTGGCGCAGGCGTTTATCATTGGCGAAACCTTCCTGAACGGCGAGCCGTCTTGCCTGGTGCTTGGCGATAATATCTTTTTCGGCCAGGGCTTCAGCCCGAAGCTGCGTAACGTGGCAGCGCGCAGCGAAGGCGCGACGGTGTTTGGCTACCAGGTCATGGACCCGGAACGTTTTGGCGTGGTGGAGTTTGACGATAACTTTCAGGCACTGTCGCTGGAAGAGAAACCGAAGCAGCCGAAATCAAACTGGGCGGTGACCGGGCTCTATTTCTACGATAGCAACGTGGTGGAGTACGCCAAACGCGTGAAGCCTTCTGAGCGCGGTGAACTCGAGATCACCTCGATTAACCAGATGTATCTGGATGACGGCAAGCTGACCGTGGAACTGCTGGGCCGTGGTTTTGCCTGGCTGGATACCGGCACGCACGACAGCCTGATTGAAGCGAGTATGTTCGTACAGACGGTCGAAAAGCGGCAGGGTTTTAAAATTGCCTGTCTGGAAGAGATCGCCTGGCGCAACGGCTGGCTCGACGATGAAGGCGTAAAACGCGCCGCCGCCGGGCTGGCGAAAACCGGTTATGGCCAATACCTGCTGGAGCTGCTCCGTGCCCGTCCGCGCCAATATTGACCCCCTTGTGTGGGAAAATCAGTTTTTCGGCGTCAACAGCGCCATTGTCCGCTTTGCCGATGACGCGCCGTCGCTGACTGCCGAACGGCTGGCGGGCTGGTCGCGCGTGCAGGCCAAAATTGCCGCGCACCAGGTGGCGCAGCTGGATGCGCTGCAGGCGCTGGGCTTTCAACTGGTGGAAGGTGAAGTCGATTTGGCGCTGCCCGTCACGCCGGTGACCTGCCCGCAGGCGCAGGTGGCCAGCGAGTCGGATATCCCGGAATTACGGGCGCTGGCGGCACAGGCGTTTGCGTTAAGCCGCTTTCGTGCGCCGTGGTACGCCGCCGACGCCAGCGGCCGTTTCTACGCGCAGTGGATAGAAAATGCGGTCAAAGGCACCTTTGATAATCAGTGTCTGGTGTTTCGCGATGAACAGGGTGCTATCTGCGCCTTCGTTTCCCTACGAGAATTAAACGCCTGCGACGCGAGAATCGGCCTGCTGGCCGGGCGCGGCGCGGGCGCAGAATTGATGCAGGCCGCAATACGCTGGGCGTATACTCGCGGCCTGACGACGCTTCGGGTGGCCACGCAGGCCGGCAATACCGCAGCACTTCAACGCTATATTCACAGCGGCGCTAACGTGGTTAGCACCGCGTACTGGCTATACAGGTGACACCATGATTCCATTTAACGCCCCACCGGTTGTGGGTACTGAACTCGATTACATGCAATCCGCGATGGGCAGCGGCAAACTGTGCGGCGATGGCGGCTTTACCCGCCGCTGCCAGCAGTGGATGGAGCAGCGCTTCGGTAGCGCCAAAGTCCTGCTGACGCCGTCCTGCACTGCGTCGCTGGAGATGGCAGCAATCCTGCTGGATATCCAACCGGGCGATGAAGTGATTATGCCGAGCTACACCTTCGTCTCTACCGCCAACGCCTTCGTGCTGCGCGGGGCGAAGATTGTGTTCGTGGATGTGCATAAAGAGACGATGAACATCGATGAGACGCTGATTGAAGCGGCGATCACCGACAAAACGCGCGCCATTGTGCCGGTGCACTACGCGGGCGTGGCCTGTGAAATGGACACCATCATGGCGCTGGCGAAGAAGTACAACCTGTTCGTCGTTGAAGATGCCGCGCAGGGCGTGATGTCGACCTACAAAGGTCGCGCGCTGGGTTCCATTGGCCATATTGGCTGCTTTAGCTTCCACGAAACCAAAAACTACACCGCGGGCGGTGAAGGCGGCGCGACGCTGATTAACGATCGCGCACTGGTTGAACGGGCGGAAATCATTCGTGAGAAGGGCACTAACCGTAGCCAGTTTTTCCGTGGGCTGGTGGACAAATACACCTGGCGCGATATCGGTTCCAGCTATCTGATGTCTGACTTGCAGGCCGCCTATCTGTGGGCGCAGCTGGAAGCCGCAGACCGTATCAACAAACAGCGTCTCTCCCTTTGGCAGCGCTACTACGACGCGCTGCTGCCGCTGGCACACGCCGGGCGTATTGACCTGCCGGTTGTGCCGCAGGAGTGTGGCCATAACGCGCACATGTTTTACATCAAGCTGCGCGATGTTGAAGATCGCGGTGCGCTGATTAACTGGCTGAAGGAGGCGGAGATTCTGGCAGTGTTCCACTACATTCCGCTGCACTCCTGCCCGGCGGGCGAGAAATTCGGTGAGTTCCACGGCGAAGATCGCTACACCACGAAAGAAAGTGAGCGGTTACTACGCTTACCGCTGTTCTACAACCTGTCGCCGGTCGATCAGCGCACGGTTATCAATACGCTACTGAGCTATTTCGCCTGATATGTCGTTGGCAAAAGCTTCGATGTGGACCGCCGCGTCCACGCTGGTCAAAATTGGCGTTGGCCTGCTGGTAGTCAAGCTGCTGGCGGTATCGTTTGGCCCTTCGGGCGTGGGTCAGGCGGGTAACTTCCGCCAATTGGTGACCGTGCTTGGCGTGCTCGCCGGAGCGGGTATTTTCAACGGGGTGACGAAACTGGTCGCCCAGCATCACGACGAGCCGACGCGTTTGCGTCAGGTCGTGGGTACCTCCTCGGCGATGGTGCTGGCTTTCTCCACGCTGCTGGCCGTGATTTTTCTGCTGGCGGCCGCGCCGATAAGCCGCGGCCTTTTCGGCCATGCGGACTATCAGGGGCTGGTGCGTCTGGTGGCGCTGGTGCAGATGGGGATCGCCTGGGCGAACCTGCTGCTGGCGCTGATGAAAGGCTTTCGCGATGCGGCCGGTAATGCGCTGTCGCTGATTGCCGGCAGCCTGATTGGCGTGGTGGCGTACTATGCCTGCTATCGGCTTGGCGGCTATCAGGGCGCGCTGTTGGGGCTGGCGCTGGTGCCGGCGCTGATTGTCATTCCGGCGGCGATCATGCTGACCCGACGCCGTGCCATCCCGTGGGGCTATCTTAAGCCACAGTGGGACACCGCGCTGGCCAGTCAGTTGGGTAAGTTTACCCTGATGGCGCTGATGACGTCGGTCACCATGCCGGTGGCCTACGTGATGATGCGAAACCTGATGGCAGCGCACTACAGCTGGGATGAAGTCGGTATCTGGCAGGGCGTCAGCAGTATCTCAGATGCCTATTTGCAGTTTATTACCGCCTCATTCAGCGTTTATCTGCTGCCGACGCTGTCGCGCCTGACGGCCAAAGCAGAAATCTCGCGGGAAATCGGCCGATCGCTGAAATTTGTCCTGCCCGCCGTGGCTGCCGCGAGCCTGACCGTCTGGCTGCTGCGTGATTTTGCCATCTGGCTGCTGTTCTCGTCGAAGTTTGTTGCCATGCGTGACCTGTTCGCGTGGCAGCTGGTGGGCGATGTATTGAAAGTAGGCGCTTACGTTTTTGGTTATTTAGTCATCGCGAAGGCATCGCTGCGTTTCTACATTCTGGCCGAGCTGAGCCAATTTGCGCTGCTGACGGCGTTTTCCCAGTGGTTGATTCCGGTACACGGCGCGCTGGGGGCGGCACAGGCTTATATGGCGACCTATATTGTTTATTTCACGCTGTGTTGCAGCGTATTTTTAATTTGGCGTAAACGGCAATGACCGAACTGATACATGTCCTGGGATCGGATATCCCTCATCACAACCAGACGGTGCTGCGGTTTTTTGCCGATGAGCTGGCCGCAGAGCCCGCGCACGCCCGTCAGTTTATGGTGGTGAGCAAGGACGACGGCCTGGCGGCCGCATTTCCTTCGCTGATGATTGAACGCTACGCCGATAAATCGGCGCTGGCGAAAGCCGTGGTGACGAAGGCGAAAGCCAATCGCCAGCAGCGGTTTTTCTTCCACGGGCAGTTTAATACCGGCATCTGGCTGGCGCTGTTGAGCGGGGGCCTGAAGCCGTCGCAGGTGAGCTGGCATATCTGGGGGGCCGATCTTTATGAAGTCTCCCGCGGCCTGAAGTTCCGCCTGTTTTATCCGCTGAGGCGCATGGCGCAAGGGCGCGTAGGGCGCGTGTTTGCTACCTGCGGCGATCTGAGCTATTTCGGCAATATGCATCCGCAGGTGCCCGGTGAACGGCTCTATTTCCCGACGCGTATGGACCCGACGCTCAATGCGCTGGCCGATCCTACGCCGCGAGAAGGTAAGCTGACCATTCTGGTGGGCAACTCTGGCGATCGCAGCAATGAACACATTGCCGCCCTGAAGGCCGTGCATAAGCAGTTTGGCGATACGGTTAACGTCATTGTGCCGATGGGCTACCCGGCGAATAACGACGTCTATATTGCTGAAGTAGACAGCGCCGCTCAGGCATTGTTTAGTCAGGAAAATGTACAGATTCTGCGCGAAAAACTGGAGTTTGATGCCTACCTTGCGCTGTTACGCCGCTGCGATCTGGGCTATTTTATTTTTGCGCGCCAGCAGGGCATCGGCACGCTGTGTCTGCTGATTCAGGCGGGGATCCCCTGCGTGCTGAACCGGCAGAATCCGTTCTGGCTGGATATGGCCGAGCAAAATATCCCGGTGCTGTTTACCGACGACGCGCTGACCGTACCGGTGGTGCGCGAAGCCCAGCGTCAGCTGTCGCTGGTGGATAAAAATGCGATTGCCTTTTTCAAACCGAATTATCTGGCGCCGTGGCATCGGGCGCTGCAACTGGCGGCGGGGGAAGCGGTATGAGCGAAATGCAGTTTACCGGGCTGTTTGTCGTCTGGCTGCTGTCGACGCTGTTTATCGGCACGTTGACCTGGTTTGAGTTCCGCCGCGTGCGCTTTAACTTCAACGTCTTTTTTTCGTTGTTGTTCCTGCTGACCTTTTTCTTCGGCTTCCCGCTGACCTGTACGCTGGTGTTCCGTTTCGGCGTGGGCGTTTCACCACCCGATGTGCTGTTGCAAACGCTGCTGATCTCCGTGTGTTTCTACGCGGTGTATTACGTCACCTACAAAACCCGGCTGCGCTCTGCCCATTCACAGGTGCCGCGTCGCCCGCTGTTCACGATGAACCGCGTTGAGACGCATATTACCTGGGTGCTGCTGATGGGGATCGCGCTGTTCACCGTCGGCACTTTCTTCCTGCATAACGGCTTCCTGCTGTTTAAGCTGCATTCGTACAGCCAGATTTTTTCCAGCGAGGTGTCCGGCGTCGCGCTTAAACGTTTCTTTTACTTCTTTATTCCGGCGATGCTGGTGGTCTATTTCCTCAAGCCCAGCTGGAAGCGGTGGATTGGCTTCCTGATTGCTACCGTCGCCTTCGGGCTGCTGACCTACGCCATTGTCGGCGGTACGCGGGCAAATATTATTATCGCTTTTGCCATCTTCCTGTTTATCGGCATCATTCGCGGCTGGATTTCACTGTGGATGCTGGCGGCGGCCGGGGTAATGGGTATTGTCGGCATGTTCTGGCTCGCGCTGAAGCGCTACGGTATGAACGTGAGCGGCGATGAAGCGTTTTATACCTTCCTCTACCTGACGCGCGATACCTTCTCGCCGTGGGAAAACCTGGCACTGCTGCTGCAAAACTACGACAAAATCGATTTTCAGGGGCTGGCACCGATGGTGCGCGACTTCTATGTGTTCATTCCCAGCTGGCTGTGGCCGTCGCGTCCGAGCATTGTGCTGAACACGGCGAACTACTTTACCTGGGAGGTTCTTAACAACCACTCCGGGCTGGCGATTTCCCCCACGCTGATTGGTTCGCTGGTGGTGATGGGCGGCATGTGGTTTGTCCCACTGGGCGCCGTGGCGGTAGGGCTGATAATCAAGTGGTTCGACTGGCTTTATATGCTCGGCAATCGGGAAAACAACCGCTATAAGTCGGCTATTTTGCACAGCTTTTGCTTCGGCGCGATCTTCAACATGATTGTGCTGGCGCGTGAAGGCCTGGATGCCTTCGGTTCTCGCGTCGTTTTCTTTATGGTGATTTTTGGATTCTGTTTGCTGGTGGCAAAACTGTTGTACTGGTTGTTTGAGCGCGCGGGGCTGATTCATCAGCGGTTAAGACGCCCTTCGCACGTTGGAGAAGCATAAGATGGCTGAATCACAGACCGCACCGACCTACGCCGTGCGTGGGATAAACCTGATCGGCTGGCGCAATATGCAGCACGCGCTGGACTATCTGTATGCGGGCGGTACCCTGAAGCAAGGAACGCTGGTGGCGATTAATGCCGAGAAGATCCTGACGCTGGAAGATAACCCTGAAGTACGGGCGCTGATTAACGCCGCCGAGTTTAAGTATGCCGACGGTATTTCCGTGGTGCGTTCAATCCGCAAGAAATATGCGCAGGCCAACGTGTCGCGCGTGGCGGGCGCCGACCTGTGGGAAGCACTGATGGCACGCGCGGGAGCGGAAGGCACGCCGGTATTTTTAGTCGGCGGCAAGCCGGACGTGCTGGCCGAAACGGCGCAAAAACTACGACAGCAGTGGAACGTGAATTTGGTCGGGACGCAGGACGGCTACTTTACCGCCGACCAGCGCCAGGCGCTGTTTGCGCGTATTCGCGACAGCGGGGCGAAGATCGTGACCGTGGCAATGGGGTCTCCTAAGCAGGAGCTTCTGATGCGCGACTGCCGTCAGGTGCATCCGGACGCGCTTTATATGGGCGTTGGCGGCACCTATGACGTTTTTACCGGCCACGTGAAGCGTGCGCCGAAGGTGTGGCAGAACCTGGGGCTGGAGTGGCTGTACCGCCTGCTGTCTCAGCCAAGCCGCATCAAGCGTCAGCTGCGGCTGCTGCGCTACTTACGCTGGCATTACACCAATAATCTCTGAATTTTCTGCGCGTTACCGTGAATGTATTGCGTATTTTCTGCGTAATACATTCACAAGCCCGATACTTTATCCCTCATTTATATTTGCCATTTAATCGAATTTGTTAAACCATTCCCATGCCCTGACGATGTATCCGTATTTTTACTGATACGTCCGCATCCGAAAGACATCTTTTTTTATAAAAATAAAACCGGCATCGACCGGACACATGCAAACACAAGAGGATTTATGGCAGAGAAGAAACCGGAGCTCCAGCGCGGTCTGGAAGCCCGTCATATCGAATTGATTGCCCTTGGCGGCACCATCGGCGTGGGCCTGTTTATGGGCTCGGCAAGCACCCTGAAGTGGGCCGGACCGTCGGTGCTGCTGGCCTATATTCTGGCGGGGGTTTTTGTCTTCTTCATTATGCGGTCGATGGGCGAAATGCTGTTCATTGAGCCGGTAACCGGCTCGTTCGCCGTTTATGCGCACCGTTATATGAGCCCGTTCTTTGGTTATCTTACCGCCTGGTCATACTGGTTTATGTGGATGGCGGTGGGGATCTCGGAAATTACCGCCATTGGGGTGTACGTCCAGTTCTGGTTCCCGGAAATGGCGCAGTGGATCCCGGCGCTCATTGCCGTGGGGCTGGTGGCGCTGGCGAACCTGGCCGCGGTGCGCCTGTACGGTGAAATCGAGTTCTGGTTCGCGATGATCAAGGTGACCACCATCATCGTCATGATCGTGATTGGCCTCGGCGTCATTTTCTTTGGCTTCGGCAACGGCGGCCACTCAATTGGTTTCAGCAACCTGACCGAACACGGAGGTTTCTTTGCGGGCGGCTGGAAGGGCTTCCTGACGGCGCTGTGCATCGTGGTGGCGTCGTACCAGGGCGTGGAGCTTATCGGCATGACCGCCGGTGAAGCGAAGAACCCGCAGGTGACGCTGCGCAGTGCGGTAGGCAAAGTGCTGTGGCGTATCCTGATTTTTTACGTGGGTGCGATTTTCGTTATCGTTACCATCTTCCCATGGAATGAAATTGGCACCAACGGCAGCCCATTCGTGCTGACCTTTGCCAAAATTGGTATCACCGCTGCGGCCGGTATCATCAACTTTGTGGTGTTGACGGCCGCGCTGTCCGGCTGTAACAGCGGGATGTACAGCTGCGGGCGTATGCTCTATGCGCTGGCGAAAAACCGTCAGCTGCCGGCGGCGATGGCGAAAGTCAGCAAAAGCGGCGTACCGGCGGCCGGGGTGAGCGTATCCATTGTGGTTCTGCTGATTGGCTCCTGTCTGAACTACGTCATTCCGAATCCGCAGCGCGTCTTCGTGTACGTGTATAGCGCCAGCGTGCTGCCGGGGATGGTGCCGTGGTTTGTGATTCTGATTAGCCAGCTGCGCTTCCGTCGTGCGCACAAGGCGGCGATTGCCAGCCACCCGTTCCGCTCGATTATGTTCCCGTGGGCCAACTATTTGACCATGGCGTTCCTGATTTGCGTGCTGATCGGCATGGGCTTCAATGACGATACCCGTATGTCGCTGTTTGTGGGCGCGCTGTTTTTGGCCATCGTTACCGTGGTTTATAAGGTTTTTGGTATGGGCAAGGGCGTTGACGTGCAAAAATTGCAGAAATAAGCAACAAAACGCACAAACCATGAGCAAACGATAATTTTCTTTAAAAAGGCACTAGACAGCGGGGTAGGAAGTCCGTATTATCCGACCCCGCAACGGCGCTAAGCGCCCGTAGCTCAGCTGGATAGAGCGCTGCCCTCCGGAGGCAGAGGTCTCAGGTTCGAATCCTGTCGGGCGCACCATTTACCCGGTGCTGGAGCTGCGGTGGTTTTTATAACCGCGTAAAAGATTTGCAGTGGTGGCTATAGCTCAGTTGGTAGAGCCCTGGATTGTGATTCCAGTTGTCGTGGGTTCGAATCCCATTAGCCACCCCATTATTTGATAGAGTTGTGAATTTGCGAAGGTGGCGGAATTGGTAGACGCGCTAGCTTCAGGTGTTAGTGTCCTTTGGATGTGGGGGTTCGAGTCCCCCCCCTCGCACCACGACTTTAACGAATTGAACTAAAAATTCAAAAAGCAGTATTTCGGCGAGTAGCGCAGCTTGGTAGCGCAACTGGTTTGGGACCAGTGGGTCGGAGGTTCGAATCCTCTCTCGCCGACCAATTTTGAACCCCGCTTCGGCGGGGTTTTTTGTTTTCTGCTATCTCATGCACTTCCTGCCGCAATAAACGTTCTGTCGACATCATTCCTGGTAAATACAATAACGTCAGGCGTCTCACTTTTTTGTCTTATCACCCATTCTTTGCTGTGTGCCTTTATTTTGTGCCAGCGGCATAGGTTTCATATTATCTTTCAGACGAGTTTTCCCTGGCCGTGTGAAAGCCAATAGTGCCGTGATGGCGCCCCTGGAGAGTCGTTGCCGGGAAAACGATGGCCCCCCTATTCAAATATCATGCTAAGACATGCTTCGTGTTTCCCCGCGTTCTTTATCTATGCTTTTTATTATTGGCGAGATATGTATTCATTAGATAAAAATAATGAAGGCGACGTATTTATGTGCGCTATTTATATGCCGCGACGGCGAAAAAAAACGTTCATTTTTCTGTAACGGAAGGTGTCATCGCCGAAGATCCTGTGACATAATGCGCCGCGTAGATGCTCATTCCATCTCTTATGTTCGCCTTGTGCCTCATAAACTCAGGAATGACGCAGAGCCATTGACGGTGCTTATCGTCCACTGACAGATGTCGCGTATGCCTCATCAGACACCATGGACATAACGTTGAGTGAAGCACCCATTAGTTGTCGAATTAAACCTGTTTAACGCCTGCTCCCAAAAGAGCAGGCGTTTTTTTATGGCAAAAGGCAAATCGGTCGAAAAAAAAGGGGCCAGATGGCCCCTTTTGAGATAGGTAAGCGTTACGCCGTCGGATTGTTTTGCAGCGTCAGCATCAGACCGTCGCGGCGCATGGCGGCGGCTTCTTCCGGCTGCTTCAAGCGGTCGAGCGTATCGGCAAGCCATGCATAGTCGAAGGCGTCAGGGCGCTGTTTGAGCGCGGCGCGGAAGGCCAGGCTCGCTTCTTGCCATTCGCCGTGCTTCATCAGCGATTGCCCCAGCGTACTCCACAGCAGTGGGCGGTCGCCCACGGTTTTGATCTGCTGGCGCAGCAGTTTTTCCATCTGCTCCGGATTATTGGTGCGCAGACGCGGGATCAGCATCACCAGACGATCGTCATATTGACGTTTCAGCCCATCGATGATGATCTGCTGGGCGGTGTCATGATCGTCACACTCAATCAGATGATCCGCCATGGCCACCTGCAGGGCAACCTGATGACGGGTTTTACGGCTCTGATTTTTCCACCACTCGCGTAACCCTTCGCTGCCGCCATCGGCGCGGGCTTGATCCATCAGGCCAATCCACGCCTGCTGCTCCAGCGCCGCACGGTGGGCGTCATCTCCGACGTTGGCTTTCGCCATCGATGGGATGATATCCAATAGCGAACTCCACGCGCCGGTTTCAATATAGGCCTGCTCGGCCAGACGCAGTACTTCCGGATGGCGCGGCGCGACCTCCAGCAGCTTATCAATGCCGTGGCGTGCGGCGTGGGTTTCATGGCGCGCCAGCTGCAAGCGTACGCGGGTAATTTCCACGGGAATCAGGTCATTACCGGCGTTTTCAGCGGCGCGCTGCAGATGTTGGTTCGCACGGGCTTCATCACCGCGCTGCTGCGCAGCTTCGGCCGCCAGCAGGTAGTTCACCACCGGTTGCTCAGCGTGATCGGCATTTTTCGACATCAGCTTTTCAACCTGCTGATAGTCGCCTTCCGCCAGCTTCAGCAGGGCTTGTTCCGTTTGTTTACGCGCCCGACGGCGTTTACGGCCAACGAACCAGCCGCGGGTGTGGGCGCTGGTGCGGAAGATGCGGCGTAAAATCCACTCTATGGCGAACAGCACGACCATCATCAGAATCATGATAATAACCAGACCGGTAACGCTGGTTTCAATATTGTAGTTATCGGTCTGAATCAGCACGTAGCCCTGGTGGCCTGCGATCATCGGGCCTATCACCACGCCGGCGATCAGCAGCGCAAAGAGCAAAAGAACTTTAAGCATCGATTACTCTCCTTGCGGTGCGGCAGGGGTGGGCGGCACGGGCGCGGCCTGGGCGGCGGCAGGTGGCTCTGCCGACGGCTGCTCGACGGCGGGCTGCGCCATCAGATTACGCACGCGGGTCTGCATCAGTTTTTCCAGAATCGGCTGGCTTTGCAGCGTTTCCGGTACGTCCATCGCGATGCTCTGCTGGCTGAGCTGGTCTATCTCGCTCAGGAAGGTTTTCGTCGCCGCGTCTTCGGTATCGTAGTACGCGCGTACCCAGGTGGAGACGTTATCCAGCGCCTGCTTGTAGGTTTCTTGCTGATGGCGCGGTACCGCCTGCGCGGCGGCCAGCAGCTGCGCGCGGATATTTTCGCGCAGATAGATATCCTGGTTTGGCGCCAGCAGCGGGACGGCGGTTTCATCGCGGCGGCGAATGGTAATAAAGCTGTCCATAAAGTTCTGCCAGCTTTTTTGCAGATTGACGCGCCATTCGCTCAGCGACGCCGACAGCTCGCTGTCATCGCTGTCCATCGGGGAGTCGTCGGTATTGTTGTCCGCAAGGCGCAGATTATCGACCTGGTTTGCCAGCTGGTTCACTTTCAGAATAATGCCATCGAAGTCGACCTGTGAAACGGCCGAAAGGCTGGCGATGTCTTCAGTGATGGCGCGGCGCGCGGTAATCAGGCTGGGATCGTTCATGTCCGCCAGGCTGGCATCAGCGCTTTTCAGCAGCGCAGCGGCGGTGGTCACGTCCTGGTCGCTCCACAGCTTACGCCCGGCCAGCTTCACGAGGAAATCGGCCTGGGCCAGTAGCCAGGTTTTTGAATCGGTGCCGGAGATGGCGGCCACTTTTTGCTGCACTTCATCCAGCTGTTTGGCCATCGCGCTCTGCTGGGCTTTTGCCTCTTCCAGCTGCGTGGCCTGCTGTTTAAGGGTGGTTTCCAGCGCCTCTTTTTGCGCGTCCTGCGTTTTTTGCAGGGCGATAAGCTGATTGGCGAGCGTATCGCTGGCGGTGGATTGATTGACGGCCTGCTGTTTGCCCCAGCCGTACAGGCCGACGCCGGCAGCCAGCGCGATGGCAATGGCAACGGCGCTCAGCACCAGACTGGTTTTCCCGCCGGTATTTTTCTTCTCAGCATTTTCTGGCTTACGAGTCTCGGGCTGCGGCGTGGTGGTCACGACGTCTTCGGACTCTTCAACCACGGCGGAGTTTTCTTTTTGTTCCGTCATTATGGCTTCCAATTTTGAGAGTTATTGTAATGCGCGCAGCAGCGCATCGTTGTCTGCGCTATCGGCAACCTGAATATCCTGCCAGCCCATTTCCCGGGCCAGTTTTGCAATGCGCTCACTCACCACCAGTAACCGGCACTTGAGCAACCAGCTCTCCCGGTACCAGAGGGGAATCAGCGACCAAAGTTGTTGCAGCATTTCGCCGCTGGTCACCACGAGGGTCGAGACTTCCCGCGACTGCCAGCGCATGGCTTCTTCCGCGCCGTCATAGTGAATGGCGCTGCGCTGATAACATTCACATAAGGTGACGTCGGCGCCGCGGGCGGTCAGCGTTTCGGCTAACAGCTCCCGGCCGCCATTGCCGCGAAGAATCAGCGCTTTCTTCCCGGCAATATTTTGTAATTCAGGTAATTGTAGCAACACTTCGCTGATTTCCCGATCTAAAGGGTAGCGTACGTCAATGCCGCTAGCCTGATGCAGGGCCAGCGCGGTGGTGCGACCAATCGCAAAATAGCGTGGCGCGGTGGGCCAGCTAAGACGCTGCTGCTGCAGATGCGCATGGGCGAAACTCACCGCATGCTGTGAGAGCACGAACGCGAGATCTCCGTTGCCGAGCGCGCCGAGCGCCTGGCCGAGCTGGTTCAGCTCGCGACCGGGAGTAAACTCAATCAGCGGGAAGCTCCAGGCAACTCGCCCCAGCGCGCGCAAACGGCTCACGAGCTCTTCACTTTGCGGGGAGGGACGGGTCACCAGAATGGTCATTCGGCGGTGTCTCCGTCGTAGACGGCGGCAAGGATGGCGCGCGCGCCGTTATTGAGCAGTTCGTCGGCCAGCTCAATGCCCATCCGCTCGGCGTCTTCGGGTTTACCGCGACGTTCACCGCATACCATCTGGCTGCCGTCGGGCGCACCGACCAGCGCACGTAGCCACAGCTCGCCGTCAAGCAGTTCGGCATAGCTGCCGATAGGTACCTGACAGCCGCCTTCCAGTCGGGTGTTCATGGCGCGCTCGGCGCAGACGCGCACGGCCGTTTCTGTGTGGTTCAGAGGCGCGAGCAGCGCGCGGGTTTCGGCGTCGTCGAGGCGGCATTCGATACCGACGGCGCCCTGACCAACCGCCGGTAATGATTCTTCCGGCGACATTGGCTGGCGAATACGTGACTCGAGAGCAAGGCGTTTCAGGCCGGCGACAGCGAGGATAATGGCATCGTAGTCGCCGTTATCGAGTTTACTCAGGCGCGTGCCCACGTTACCGCGCAGCGAGCGAATAACCAGGTCCGGGCGACGCCGTGCGAGCTGGCACTGGCGGCGCAGGCTGGAGGTGCCGACAATGCTGCCTGCCGGGAGATCGTCCATGCAGGCGTAATGGTTAGAGACAAAGGCATCGCGGGGGTCGTCACGCTCACAGATGGTGACCAGGCCAAGCCCTTCAGGGAACTCGACCGGAACGTCTTTCATCGAATGCACGGCAATATCGGCGCGGTTTTCAAGCAGGGCGAGCTCAAGCTCTTTGACAAAAAGTCCTTTACCGCCCACCTTCGCCAGCGGGGTATCAAGGATAATATCGCCGCGGGTCACCATTGGCACGAGCGTCACCGTTAGCCCAGGATGGCTGGCCTCCAGGCGTTCTTTTACATAGTGCGCTTGCCAGAGCGCGAGCGGGCTTTGGCGTGTGGCAATTCTCAAAACTTTGTCTAACATGCTTGTTACCGTCATCTATCGTCCGTTGTTCATCCTAACATTGTTGCCTTAATGATGTTAGTTTTCAGGGATTCATACCCTGAACAATTCGCGATGCAGGAAACGTGCCTTCCGCATAAATGAAGAGGTGCATAAACGGGGTTGTGTTTACCGTTTATTACTGGCACTGTCTTGATCGTATGCCGGGGTTTACAGCAGCATTCAATGCTACACTGGTTGTAGTGCAACATTCTTTACGGTCAACCGGCAAGGTGTTAAATTGATCACGTTTTAAACCATTTTTTGTCCAGAATTCGATAATCACAACGGCGGACAAAAACGGTAACGGTTCTTCTTGTTGAAATATTAAAGCCTCCGTATCGGTACCCATCTAAGATGCACCGGGGCTTTGAACATCAGGCGATATGTCTTGTACCTCTATATTGAGACACTGAAACAGAGACTGGATGCCATCAATCAACTGCGTGTGGATCGCGCGCTTGCTGCCATGGGCCCTGCTTTCCAGCAGGTATACAGTCTGCTGCCGACATTACTACATTATCATCATCCGCTGATGCCGGGTTACCTTGACGGTAACGTTCCCAAGGGCATCTGCCTCTACACGCCTGATGAAACCCAACGCCATTATCTTGACGAGCTCGAACTGCATCGCGGTATGCCGCCGCAGACCACCGCGAAAGGCGAACTGCCGATTACCGGCGTGTACTCGATGGGCAGCACCTCGTCCGTCGGCCAGAGCTGTTCCTCCGACCTCGACATCTGGGTCTGCCACCAATCGTGGCTCGATAATGACGAACGCCAATTGTTACAGCGCAAATGCAGCCTGCTGGAAAGCTGGGCGGCATCGCTGGGCGTTGAAGTCAGCTTCTTCCTGATCGACGAAAACCGCTTCCGCCATAACGAGAGCGGCAGCCTGGGTGGGGAAGACTGCGGTTCAACGCAGCATATTTTACTGCTCGACGAATTCTACCGTACGGCGGTACGCCTGGCGGGCAAGCGTATTCTGTGGAATATGGTGCCGTGCGAAGAAGAAGATCATTACGACGACTACGTGATGACCCTCTACGCCCAGGGCGTGTTGACGCCGAACGAATGGCTTGACCTCGGTGGATTGAGCTCGCTCTCTGCCGAAGAGTACTTTGGTGCCAGCCTGTGGCAGCTGTATAAGAGTATCGACTCGCCGTATAAAGCGGTGCTGAAAACCCTGCTGCTGGAAGCCTACTCCTGGGAATACCCCAATACGCGCCTGCTGGCGAAAGACATCAAGCAGCGCCTGCACGACGGCGAGATCGTCTCCTTCGGTCTTGATGCCTACTGCATGATGCTGGAGCGCGTGACCGAATACCTGAAGGCGATCGACGACGAAACCCGTCTCGATCTCGTCCGCCGTTGCTTCTACCTCAAAGTGTGCGAAAAGCTTAGCCGCGAGCGCGCCTGCGTCGGCTGGCGTCGTGAGGTGGTTGGGCAATTGGTGAAAGAGTGGGGCTGGAGCGAAGAACGCCTGGCGATGCTCGACAACCGCGCCAACTGGAAAATCGATCAGGTGCGTGAAGCGCACAACGAGCTGCTCGATGCCATGATGCAGAGCTACCGTAATCTGATCCGCTTTGCGCGCCGTAACAACCTCAGCGTTTCCGCCAGCCCGCAGGATATCGGCGTGCTGACGCGTAAACTGTACGCCGCGTTTGAAGCGCTGCCGGGTAAAGTGACGCTGGTGAACCCACAGATCTCCCCGGATCTTTCCGAGCCGAATCTGACCTTTATCTATGTGCCGCCGGGGCGCGCCAACCGTACGGGCTGGTATCTTTATAACCGCGCGCCGAACATGGAATCGATCGTCAGCCATCAGCCGCTCGAATATAACCGCTATCTCAACAAGCTGGTGGCCTGGGCCTGGTTTAACGGACTGTTGACCTCGCGTACGCGCCTGTTTATTAAGGGCAACGGTATTGTTGATCTGGCGAAACTGCAGGAAATGGTTGCTGACGTGTCGCACCACTTCCCGCTGCGTCTGCCGGCGCCAACGCCGAAAGCGTTGTACAGCCCGTGCGAAATTCGCCATCTGGCGATTATCGTCAACCTCGAGTACGACCCGACGGCGGCCTTCCGCAATCAGGTGGTGCATTTCGACTTCCGTAAGCTCGACACCTTTAGCTTTGGCGAAGACCAGAAATGCCTGGTTGGCAGCGTCGATCTGCTGTACCGCAACTCGTGGAACGAAGTGCGTACCCTGCACTTCAACGGCGAGCAGGCGATGATTGAAGCGCTGAAAACCATTCTGGGCAAAATGCACCAGGACGCCGCGCCGCCGGATAGCGTGGAAGTGTTCTGCTACAGCCAGCATCTGCGCGGTCTTATTCGTACTCGCGTACAGCAGCTGGTGTCTGAATGTATTGAACTGCGCCTCTCCAGCACCCGTCAGGAAACCGGGCGTTTTAAAGCGCTGCGCGTCTCCGGCCAGACCTGGGGCCTGTTCTTTGAACGTCTGAACGTGTCGGTGCAGAAGCTGGAAAACGCCATCGAGTTCTACGGCGCTATTTCGCACAACAAGCTTCACGGCCTGTCGGTACAGGTTGAGACTAACCATGTGGAATTACCGCCGGTGGTCGACGGTTTTGCCAGCGAAGGGATTATCCAGTTCTTCTTTGAAGAGTCGGGTGAGGACCAGGGCTTTAATATCTATATTCTCGACGAAAGCAACCGTGCCGAGGTGTATCACCACTGCGAGGGCAGCAAAGAGGAGTTGGTGCGCGATGTCAGCCGCTTCTACTCGTCGTCGCACGATCGCTTTACCTACGGCTCAAGCTTTATCAACTTTAACCTGCCGCAGTTCTATCAGATTGTGAAGGTCGACGGCCGCGCGCAGGTGATTCCGTTCCGCAGTCAGGCGGTTGTGCCACCGCCGTCGAACCACGATAGCGATAACGCCCCGCTGTTACAGCAGTATTTCTCGTGAGAGTCATGCCGGATGGCGTCTTCGCCTTATCCGGCCTACTCGGTTTGTGCTTTTTGTTGGCCGGATAAGGTGTTTACACCGCCATCCGGCAATCCACCTTAGCGGAAGCTCACCTCTTCGCCCGCCTGCTGTGTCGCCGCCTGTTCCAGCAGGTCCCAGAACGTTTCGCCGCTGCGATCGCACACCCATTCGTCACCCTTCAGGTCAAAATGGTAGCCGCCCTGCTTGGTTGCTAACCACACCTGGTGCAGCGGCTCCTGACGGTTAATAATGATCTTGCTGCCGTTTTCAAAGCTGATGGTTAGCACGCCGCCGTTGATTTCGCAGTCGATATCGCTGTCGCCGTCCCAGTCGTCCAGACGCTCTTCGATGGTCAGCCACAGGGTGTCTGCAAGGCGATGGAATTCACTGTCGTTCATTGTTGTTTCCCGTTATTTAGTGATGGCGGCAGTATAGCGTGAAACAAATCACGTTGCAGTCAGGTGCTTAACGCTTGCTTTTGCGCCTTCTCCTGCGATGATAGAAAATAGAAAGCATTGAACTACGGGCATCCTCAGAATGAATAAGATTTTTCGACCGCTGGCATTGTTACTCGCACTGTTTAGCCTTGCTGGCTGCGGCCTGAAAGGCCCACTCTATTTTCCTCCGGCCGATAAGACGGCGGCACCGCCGGCCAAATCCGCCACGCCTCCAGTGCAAAGCGCGACGCCGGACCGTAACGATCGCGCCAATAGCGGCGGCCCAACGCAGGTTAATAACTAATATCATCGTGCTGTACCGCGCAACTGGAGTAGATGATGCAGTTCTCTAAAATGCATGGCCTCGGCAACGATTTCATGGTCGTCGACGCGGTAACGCAGAACGTTTTTTTCTCGCCTGAGCTGATCCGCCGTCTGGCGGACCGGCATCTTGGCGTGGGTTTCGATCAGCTGTTGATCGTCGAGCCGCCTTACGATCCGGACCTGGATTTCCACTACCGCATCTTCAACGCTGACGGTAGCGAAGTTTCCCAGTGCGGCAACGGCGCGCGCTGCTTTGCGCGCTTTGTGCGCCTGAAAGGCCTGACCAATAAACGTGATATCCGCGTCAGTACCGCTAACGGGCGCATGGTATTAAGCGTAACGGAAGACGATCTGGTGCGCGTGAATATGGGTGAGCCCAACTTCGAGCCTGCACAGGTGCCGTTCCGCGCGAACAAAGCGGAAAAGACCTATATTATGCGGGCGGCCGAACAGACAGTATTGTGCGGCGTGGTCTCCATGGGGAATCCACACTGCGTGATTCAGGTCGACGATGTTGAGACGGCGGCGGTTGAAACGCTGGGGCCGGTGATGGAAAGCCATGAACGTTTTCCAGAACGCGCTAACATTGGTTTCATGCAGGTTGTGCAGCGGGATCATATTCGTCTGCGCGTTTACGAACGCGGGGCGGGTGAAACCCAGGCCTGCGGAAGCGGCGCGTGTGCGGCTGTGGCCGTCGGCATTCAGCAAGGTCTGCTGGCGGAAGAAGTGCGCGTGGAATTGCCGGGCGGGCGTCTTGATATCGCCTGGAAAGGACCGGGCCAACCGTTGTTTATGACTGGCCCGGCGGCACATGTCTATGACGGATTTATTCACCTATGAAACAGGTTGGGGAAGAACAGCAGGACGCTATCGCCGCGCTAAATGACAGCGCGGTGGTGGACTATCTGCTGCAACATCCTGAATTCTTTATTCGTAATGCTGCAGCCGTTGAGCAAATGCGTGTCCCGCACCCGGTGCGGGGCATGGTCTCGCTGGTCGAGTGGCATATGGCGCGTTCGCGTAACTATATCGCGATGCTTGAAGAGAACATGGGCCAGCTGATGGAGCAGGCAACGGCTAACGAAGGCCTGTTTTATCGTCTGCTGCATTTGCAAAACCGGCTGGCCTGCGCGGAAAGCCTGGATGATTTGCTGCTGCGCTTTCACCGATGGGCGCGTGAGCTCGGGCTGGCAGGCGCATCTATCCGGCTGTTTTCCGATCGCTGGCGGCTTGGCGCACCGTCGAAATATACCGATCTCGTCCTTTCCCGTCAGGCATTTGAGCCACTGCGTATCCAGCGTTTAGGCCAGGGCAACCATTATCTGGGAACCCTCAATGGTCCGGAGCTGTTGCTGGTATTACCGGATGCCAAGGCGGTGGGATCGGTGGCCATGTCGATGATGGGCAGCGACGGCGATCTGGGCGTTATCCTCTTCAGCAGCCGCGACCCGCACCACTATCAGCCGGGGCAAGGCACACAGCTATTACAGGAGATCGCCCTGATGCTGCCCGGGCTGCTGGAACGCTGGATAGAACGCGTATGACGGACTCCGAACTGGGGCTCTCTGTCGCCCGTTTCCTCCGCTATCTGGGCGTAGAACGGCAGCTCAGCCCGATTACCCTACTTAACTACCAGCGTCAGCTTGATGCCATTATTGAACTGGCCGCAGAGATGGGCCTGCAGAATTGGCAACAATGTGATGCTGCGATGGTGCGTAGTTTTGCGACCCGCAGTCGCCGTAAAGGGCTGGGCGCGGCAAGCCTGGCGCTACGCCTGTCTGCCTTACGCAGCTTCTTTGACTGGATGGTCAGCCAGGGCGTACTGCCCGCCAACCCGGCAAAAGGCATCGCCGCGCCAAAAGCGCCGCGCCACCTGCCGAAGAATATCGACGTCGACGACGTTAATCGTCTATTGGACATCGATCTTAATGATCCGCTGGCGGTGCGCGACCGCGCAATGCTGGAGGTCATGTACGGCGCAGGCCTGCGTCTGTCCGAGCTGGTGAATCTGGATATCAAACATCTGGACCTCGACACCGGCGAAGTGTGGGTCATGGGCAAAGGCAGCAAAGAGCGCCGTCTGCCGATTGGCCGCAACGCCGTCGCGTGGATAGAACACTGGCTCGATCTACGGGGCCTGTTTGGCAGTGACGAGGACGCGCTATTCCTCTCTAAGCTCGGCAAGCGAATTTCGGCGCGTAACGTGCAAAAACGCTTTGCCGAATGGGGCGTGAAGCAGGGGCTGAATAGCCACGTGCACCCGCACAAGCTGCGCCACTCGTTCGCTACCCATATGCTTGAATCGAGCGGCGATCTGCGCGGCGTACAGGAACTGCTGGGCCACGCCAACCTGTCGACCACCCAAATCTATACCCATCTTGATTTTCAACACCTTGCATCGGTGTACGATGCGGCGCATCCGCGCGCCAAACGGGAGAAATAATGCGTTTTTATCGACCGCTGGGCACGATTGCCGCGTTGACGTTTGACCTTGACGATACCCTGTATGATAACCGTCCGGTGATTGACCGTACGATGCAGGAGTCGCTGAATTTTGTGCGCGGCTACCATCCGGCGCTGGCGCACTTTGATGCCATAATGCTCCAGCGGTGGCGCGATGCGCTGTTGCAAACCGAACCGGAAATTTATCACGACGTCACCGAATGGCGCTGGCGTGCGCTGGAGTCCGGCATGCGCCAACTGGGGCTAACGGCGGCGGAAGCCAAAGCCGGTGCCGATGCGGCGATGGCTAACTTTGCGCAGTGGCGTAGCCGGGTTGACGTACCTCAGGAGACTCACGACACGCTGAAAAAGCTGGGCGAAAAATGGCCGCTGGTGGCGATCACCAACGGTAACGCTCAGCCCGAGCTGTTTGGCCTGAGCGACTATTTTGAATTTGTACTGCGCGCTGGCCCGGACGGGCGGTCGAAGCCGTTTGCCGATATGTACCATCTGGCCGCCGAGCGCCTGAACGTGCCGCTTGGCGCTATTTTGCACGTGGGCGATGATCTCACCACCGACGTGGCGGGCGCCGTGCGCTGCGGGATGCAGGCCTGCTGGATTAAGCCAGAAAACGCCGACCTGATGCAGACCGCCGATAGCCGTTTATTGCCGCATGTCGAGATTTCCCGGTTGGCATCTCTGACCTCGCTGATATAATCATCAGCAACTCTGTATAAAATTCCAGGGGTCTGACGGGACCCCGATTCTTTCCGGCGGTGCCAATGGACGTTTCTTACCTGCTCGACAGCCTCAACGATAAACAGCGCGAAGCCGTCGCGGCGGAGCGGACCAACATGCTGGTGCTCGCCGGCGCTGGCAGCGGCAAGACGCGCGTGCTGGTGCATCGTATCGCCTGGCTGCAGAGCGTTGAAAACTGCTCACCGTACTCGATCATGGCCGTCACCTTTACCAACAAAGCGGCGGCGGAAATGCGCCACCGTATTGGCGAGCTGATGGGTACCTCGCAGGGCGGCATGTGGGTGGGCACTTTCCACGGGCTGGCGCACCGTCTGCTGCGCGCCCATCATCTGGACGCCAACCTGCCGCAGGACTTTCAGATCCTCGACAGTGAAGATCAGCTGCGCCTGCTTAAGCGCCTGATTAAAGCCATGAATCTGGATGAGAAGCAGTGGCCGCCGCGTCAGGCGATGTGGTTTATCAACAGCCAGAAAGACGAAGGGCTACGTCCGCACCATCTGCAAAGCTACGGTAACCCGGTCGAGCAAACCTGGCAGAAGGTGTACCAGGCCTATCAGGAAGCCTGCGATCGCGCCGGGCTGGTGGATTTTGCCGAGCTGCTGCTGCGCGCCCATGAGCTGTGGCTTAACAAGCCACATATTCTTCAGCACTATCGAGAACGTTTTACCAATATCCTGGTGGACGAATTCCAGGATACCAACAACATTCAGTACGCGTGGATCCGCCTGCTGGCGGGCGATACCGGCAAAGTGATGATCGTTGGCGACGATGACCAGTCGATCTACGGCTGGCGCGGCGCGCAGGTGGAGAACATCCAGCGCTTCCTCAACGATTTCCCCGGCGCGGAAACCATCCGCCTGGAGCAGAACTACCGTTCGACCAGCAATATCCTCAGCGCGGCGAACGCCCTGATTGAGAACAACAACGGGCGTCTGGGCAAAAAGCTGTGGACCGACGGCGCAGACGGTGAACCGATCTCCCTCTACTGCGCGTTCAACGAACTCGATGAAGCCCGCTTTGTGGTCAACCGGATTAAAACCTGGCAGGACAACGGCGGCGCGCTGACCGAATGCGCCATTCTTTACCGCAGCAACGCCCAATCGCGCGTGCTGGAAGAGGCGTTGTTACAGGCCAGTATGCCGTACCGTATTTACGGCGGCATGCGCTTCTTCGAACGCCAGGAAATCAAAGATGCGCTTTCTTATTTGCGCCTGATTGCCAACCGTAACGACGACGCAGCGTTTGAGCGCGTGGTCAATACGCCGACGCGCGGTATCGGCGATCGTACGCTGGACGTGGTGCGTCAGACTTCCCGCGACCGCCAGCTGACGTTGTGGCAGGCGTGCCGCGAGCTGCTGCAGGAGAAAGCGCTAGCGGGCCGTGCGGCGAGCGCATTACAGCGTTTTATGGAGCTGATTGACGCGCTGGCGCAGGAAACTGCCGATATGCCGCTGCATGTGCAGACCGATCGCGTGGTGAAAGACTCCGGCCTGCGCACAATGTACGAGCAGGAAAAAGGCGAGAAGGGCCAGACCCGCATCGAAAACTTAGACGAACTGGTGACGGCTACGCGCCAGTTCAGCTACAACGAAGAAGACGAAGATTTAATGCCGCTGCAGGCATTCCTTTCCCACGCGGCGCTGGAAGCCGGGGAAGGGCAGGCCGATACCTGGCAGGACGCCGTGCAGCTGATGACCCTGCACTCGGCGAAAGGTCTGGAATTCCCGCAGGTGTTTATCGTCGGTATGGAAGAGGGGATGTTCCCCAGCCAGATGTCGCTGGATGAAGGCGGCCGCCTGGAAGAGGAACGTCGTCTGGCCTACGTCGGCGTGACGCGTGCGATGCAGAAGCTGACGCTGACCTACGCTGAAACCCGCCGTCTGTATGGCAAAGAGGTGTATCATCGTCCGTCGCGCTTTATTGGTGAACTGCCGGAAGCGTGCGTTGAAGAGGTACGCCTGCGCGCCACCGTGAGCCGCCCGGTGAGCCATCAGCGGATGGGTACGCCGATGGCGGAAAACGACACCGGCTACAAGCTCGGCCAGCGCGTACGCCATGCGAAATTTGGCGAGGGTACCATCGTTAACCTGGAAGGCAGCGGCGAACACAGCCGCCTGCAAGTTGCGTTCCAGGGGCAGGGAATTAAATGGCTGGTCGCGGCCTACGCCCGGCTGGAAACGGTATAACTTTCAGAAAAATATAATCATTTTGTAACGATCTGCTAGCCTTACGGAAGAGAAGGTAATTAATCCCGGTTAGCGTTTCGTTGCGTGTTGACGTCGTTTTTTTGCTGGCGTAACATGCGCGCACGATTACGCTAAGAGGACAAAGCCTTGGACACACCCAGTAGATGCTGGCTCACCTTCCTGTCATCCAGGAACAACTCCTAAGGCTATCCTCTTATGCTGATAGCCTTAGCGGTTGTCAGCGACCCGTATTTTATCCCGTCGCATTGAGTCAGGCTGTTTAATGGTCTGAAACCCCTGTAGTTTCTGTGTGCCCACCGGCTGTCCGATAATTTTTTGCATTGGGAGTCCCGGTCATGCTGAGCGCATTTCAACTGGAAAACAATCGTTTAACGCGTCTTGAGGCGGATGAGATCGATCACCTCGCCAGCTCGGTTTGGGTAGATTTGGTCGAGCCGGACGACGATGAACGAAACCGTGTGCAAAAGGATTTGGGCCAGAACCTGGCTACGCGCCCCGAACTGGAAGACATCGAAGCATCCGCACGTTTTTTTGAAGACGAAGACGGCCTGCATATTCACTCCTTCTTCTTCTATGAAGATGCGGACGATCACGCAGGTAACTCCACCGTCGCATTCACCATCCGCGAAGGGCGTCTGTTTACGCTGCGCGAGCGCGAGCTGCCGGCATTCCGCCTGTATCGTATGCGTGCGCGTAACCAGTCGATGGTTGATGGCAACGCCTACGAGCTGCTGCTTGACCTGTTCGAAACCAAAATCGAACAGTTGGCGGATGAAATTGAAAACATCTACAGCGATCTGGAAAAGCTGAGCCGCGTCATTATGGAAGGGCATCAGGGCGATGAGTATGACGAAGCGCTCTCGACGCTGGCGGAGCTGGAAGATATCGGCTGGAAGGTTCGCCTGTGTCTGATGGATACCCAGCGCGCGCTGAACTTTCTCGTGCGTAAGGCGCGTTTACCGGCCAGTCAGCTCGAACAGGCGCGCGAAATTTTGCGCGATATCGAGTCGCTGTTGCCACACAACGAATCGCTGTTCCAGAAGGTTAACTTCCTGATGCAGGCGGCGATGGGCTTCATCAACATCGAACAGAACCGCATTATCAAGATCTTCTCGGTGGTGTCCGTGGTGTTCCTGCCGCCGACGCTGGTGGCTTCAAGCTATGGGATGAACTTTGAGTTTATGCCAGAGCTGCGCTGGAGCTTTGGCTATCCGGGGGCGATTATCTTTATGATTCTGGCGGGGCTTGCGCCGTACCTGTACTTCAAACGTAAGAACTGGCTGTAAATGTCGTGCCGGATGGCGATGCGCTTATCCGGCCTACACAAGATGATACGTAGGCCGGATAAGCGCATCGCCATCCGGCAACGTCTTAGCCCCGACGCCCTCGTCTTTGCGTATAAATTGCATCCATCACGAAAATCGCCAGCGCGACCCAGATAAACGCGAAGGTGACCATCTTGTCCGCCCCCGGTACTTCACCGTAGAACGTGACCGCCAGTAGGAACATCAGCGTAGGGCCAATGTACTGGAAGAACCCCAGCGTCGACAGGCGCAGGCGGGTTGCGGCGCCGGTAAAGCACAGCAGTGGAATGGTTGTCACCACGCCTGCGGCAATCAGCAGCAGGTTCAGAGACCACGAGTTATTGCCCATATGGCTGGTTGCGCTGTCGGCGATACCAAACAGATAAATCGCCGCCACCGGCAGTAGCCAGAGCGTTTCAAACAGCATACCCGTCTGCGCATCGACGGCGATTTTCTTACGCACCAGGCCGTAAAAGGCGAAGCTGAACGCCAGGCCCAGGGCGATAATAGGCAGCGAGCCGAAGGTCCACAGCTGCACCAGTACGCCGCAGATGGCCAAAATGACCGCCAGCCACTGCATACGGCGGAAGCGCTCGCCGAGGAAAATCATCCCCAGCAGGATATTCACCAGCGGGTTAATGAAGTAGCCGAGGCTGGCTTCCAGCATGTGATGATTGTTAACTGACCAGATAAACAGCAGCCAGTTACCGCCGATCAGCACCGCAGAGAGCGCCAGCAGAAAGACCTTTTTGGGCGTTTTCAGCAGCGTTCTCACCTGTGACCACTGACGGCTGATGCTAATCAAGGCCACCATAAAGAAAAATGACCAGATGACGCGGTGCGTCAGGATTTCATCGGCAGGGACATAGTAAATCAGCTTAAAATAGGCGGGCGCAATGCCCCAGATAAAATAGGCGGCAAGGGCGAGCAGTACGCCCTGCCGCGTCTGTTTGGGATCCATGTGAAACATCCATTACGAAAAAGTCGCGCAATTTTACGCGATTCTGGCGGTTATCCCACCATATAAGTCGCCGTAGCGCTGGCGATATGCGTTTTCTCTTCGTTGTGCAACTCGACGCGGGCAACCGCCACTTTGTTTCCGGCGCGCAGCAGCGTGCTGCTGGCGGTAAAGCGCGTGCCGCGGCCCGGGCGCAGGTAGTCGACCCGCAGGTCAATGGTGCCCATCTTCGACAGCCGCTGGCGCAGCTCGTCTTCGTTGATGGTATCGTGGCGCGTTAACGTACTGCCTACGCACACCAGACCGGCGGCGACGTCCAGCGCCGAGGCGATGACCCCGCCGTGCAAAATGCTTTGCGCCCAGTTCCCTACCATCATCGGCTGATTATTAAAGCTCAGCTGTGCGAAGGCTTTTTCATAGACCTCCAGCTCCAGATTCAAAGCGCGATTGAACGGCATATGGTAGACAAAGATTTCCCCAACCAGCTTGAGCGCGTCGGCGGCGGTGAGTTCGGCAGACATAATGACCTTATTTTGTTTGTTAATAAAATGTTGATTTTATGCCCTTCGGGTGTTGATTTCTACTTTCAGAAAGGTTTGATGAGCAAGAACCGTGTAAAAAGGTAGAATGCGTGTCATTTTATTATTCATTATTTTTATATATCTCAGGGGAAAGTGACTGATGCGACTCTCAAGGAGTGGGTTATTGGCGCTGCTGCTGCCTGTTTCGGCGTTGGCGCAGGAAGCGACAATTAAAGAAGTTCATGATGTTCCGGCGGTGCGCGGCAGCATTATTGCTAATCTTCTGCAGGAGCATGAAAATCCATTCACGCTCTACCCCTATGAAAGTAACTATCTGCTGTACACCTGGACCAGCGATCTCAACAAAGAAGCCATTCGCTCGTACGACTGGGCTGAAAACGCACGTAAGGATGAGGTGAAGTTTCAACTGAGTATGGCCTTCCCGCTGTGGCGCGGCATTCTGGGCGATAACTCGGTGCTGGCGGGGTCCTATACCCAGCGCTCTTGGTGGCAGCTTTCCAACAGCGGCGAGTCTGCACCGTTTCGCGAAACCAACTATGAGCCGCAGCTTTTCCTCGGCTTTGCCACCGACTACCGCTTTGCCGGCTGGACCCTGCGTGACGTTGAGTTTGGCTTCAACCATGACTCTAACGGCCGCTCTGATCCTACCTCGCGTAGCTGGAACCGACTATACACGCGTCTGATGGCGCAAAACGGCAACTGGCTGGTGGAAGTGAAGCCCTGGTACGTGGTTGGCGATACCGACGATAACCCAGATATCACCAAATACATGGGCTACTACCGGCTGAAAATTGGCTATCAGCTGGGCGATGCGGTGCTGAGCGCACAGGGACAATATAACTGGAACACCGGCTACGGCGGCGCGGAGCTGGGCGTGAGCTACCCCATCAGCAAACACGTGCGCCTGTACACACAGGTCTATAGCGGCTACGGTGAATCACTGATCGACTATAACTTTAATCAGACCCGCGTGGGCGTGGGTGTGATGCTTAACGATCTGTTTTAACTGCATATCCGCTGGTTTGTTGCGAGCACGGCCGAAGGAATTCGTCTAAAACATTGCAGTTTGGCACGCAGGCGCTGAAAATAGCGCCTGTTTTTATTTTCAGGTGAATGGGGTCAACGTGGCACAGGCGGAAGTTTTAAATCAGGAATCGCTGGCTAAACAGGTTTTGCAGGAGACCTTTGGCTATCAGCAATTCCGCCCGGGCCAGGAAACCATCATCGATACCGTACTGAGCGGGCGCGACTGTCTGGTCGTGATGCCTACCGGTGGCGGTAAATCCCTGTGTTATCAGATTCCTGCGCTGGTAATGGATGGCCTCACGGTGGTGGTTTCGCCGTTGATTTCGCTGATGAAAGATCAGGTCGATCAGCTGCTGGCCAACGGGGTAGCGGCGGCGTGCATTAACTCCACGCAAACCCGCGAGCAGCAGCAAGAGGTGATGGCCGGCTGCCGTAACGGGCAGATTCGTCTGCTCTACATTGCCCCGGAACGCCTGATGCTGGATAACTTCCTCGATCACCTGGCGCACTGGAATCCGTCGATGCTGGCGGTGGATGAAGCCCACTGTATCTCCCAATGGGGGCATGATTTCCGCCCGGAATACGCTGCGCTGGGCCAGCTGCGACAGCGCTTCCCCGCGCTGCCGTTTATGGCGTTGACCGCCACCGCTGATGACACGACCCGCAGCGACATCGTTCGGCTGCTCGGGCTTAACGACCCGCTGATTCAAATCAGCAGCTTTGATCGGCCGAATATTCGCTATATGTTGATGGAGAAGTTTAAACCGCTCGATCAACTGATGCGCTACGTGCAGGAGCAGCGCGGTAAGTCCGGCATTATCTACTGCAACAGCCGCTCGAAGGTAGAAGACACCGCCGCGCGTCTGCAAAGCCGCGGTATCAGCGCGGGTGCCTATCATGCCGGGCTGGAAAACGACGTACGTGCCGACGTGCAGGAAAAATTCCAGCGCGACGATCTGCAAATTGTCGTGGCGACCGTTGCGTTCGGCATGGGTATCAACAAGCCCAACGTGCGGTTTGTGGTGCATTTTGATATTCCACGCAATATCGAATCCTACTACCAGGAGACCGGCCGTGCCGGACGAGACGGTCTGCCTGCGGAAGCGATGCTGTTTTACGATCCGGCGGATATGGCGTGGCTGCGCCGTTGCCTGGAAGAAAAACCCGAGGGCATGCTGCAAGACATTGAGCGCCATAAGCTTAATGCCATGGGAGCCTTTGCTGAGGCGCAGACCTGCCGACGCCTGGTGTTGCTCAACTACTTCGGTGAAGGGCGCCAGGAGCCGTGCGGCAACTGCGATATCTGTCTCGACCCGCCGAAACAGTACGACGGCGTACAGGACGCACAGATTGCTCTGTCAACGATTGGCCGGGTTAACCAGCGCTTTGGTATGGGCTATGTGGTTGAAGTGATTCGCGGCGCCAACAGCCAGCGTATCCGCGAGTTCGGCCACGATAAGCTTAAAGTCTACGGTATGGGGCGTGATAAAAGCCATGAACACTGGGTCAGCGTCATTCGTCAGCTGATTCACCTCGGCTTCGTCACCCAAAATATCGCCCAGCATTCAGCCCTTCAGCTTACCGATGCGGCACGCCCGGTGCTGCGCGGTGAAGCGCCGCTCCAGCTTGCGGTGCCGCGTATTGTGGCGCTGAAGCCGCGCGTCATGCAGAAAGCGGCGGTCGGTAACTACGACAAGCAGCTGTTTGCCAAGCTGCGTAAGCTACGTAAAGCCATCGCTGATGAAGAAAACATCCCGCCGTACGTGGTCTTTAACGACGCGACGCTGATTGAAATGGCCGAACAGATGCCGATATCACCGAGTGATATGCTGAGCGTTAACGGCGTGGGGACACGCAAACTGGAGCGCTTTGGTCGGGAGTTCCTGGCGCTGATTCGCGTTCACGTCGACGGCGATGATGAAGAGTAGTCAGGCGGCGGAAAAAGTGTCAGGATAGTTACCCACTGTACTATTTTCCGCGAATGTATCGCCCCGTTTGGTAGGTCTATCATGATAACGCTGTTTCTCACCGTCGCGCTGGTGCACATCATTGCCTTGATGAGCCCGGGGCCAGATTTCTTTTTTGTTTCCCAAACAGCCGTCAGCCGCTCGCGAAAAGAAGCGATGATGGGCGTACTGGGAATTACCTGCGGCGTGATGGTTTGGGCTGGCGTGGCGCTGCTCGGTCTGCATCTGATTATCGAAAAAATGGCGTGGCTGCATACCATTATTATGGTCGGTGGCGGCCTGTATCTATGCTGGATGGGCTATCAGATGCTGCGCGGGGCGTTAAAGAAAGAAAAAGTATCGGCGGAAGCTGAACCGCTGGTTGAACTGGCGCAGGGTGGGCGAAGCTTTATGAAGGGGCTGCTGACCAATCTGGCTAACCCAAAAGCGATTATCTACTTTGGCTCGGTGTTCTCGCTATTCGTTGGCGACAGCGTTGGCGCAGGCGCGCGTTGGGGGATTTTCGCGTTGATTATCATTGAAACGCTGGCCTGGTTCACGATTGTCGCCAGCCTGTTCGCACTGCCCGCAATGCGTCGCGGCTATCAGCGTGCGGCGAAGTGGATTGACGGCGTGGCGGGCACCCTGTTTGCGGGCTTTGGCATTCACCTGATTATTTCGCGCTAACCGCGCTGTCCCACCCGACGACGTGTTTCCGGGTGGGCTGCGTTATTTCAGCGAGTGAGCTGCTGTAGTTCATCGGCTGAAAGGCCGGTGATTTCCATAATCATGCTATTGTCGAGACCTTTAGCCAGCATTGCTTTCGCAACATCCTGCATGGCGGCAAATTTACCTTCCTGAATACCTTCCTTTCGCCCAATCAGCTTCAACTCTTCTGCCATGGTCATAAATTTATCTCCATGCTCCGGCACGCGCTGTGCCAGCCCATACAATAATTTCTGAACGTTTCGAGCTTGTCCCGCCTGTACCATGTAGTTTATCAGGATGGTTATTTGTTGTCCGCTCAACAGTCCTGATATGAACAGTTTGGCGAGCTTATCCTCCAGCTGTGCCATATCACGGAGACGGATATGCTTTTGTACCAGCGTAAGCGCGGCCATACTGCGATGTTGCATAATTTCTTCGTCAGGAATGGTGGTGATATCGACGAGCGGAAAAGCATGGCTGTAAAGCTGGAGCGCCGCATTCGGATCGTGAAATTCATCCAGCCAGTTCAGCGTCCAGGGGTAGGGGCTGCGCTTGCCGTGATAGAACAGAATAGGGATTACTAGCGGCAGTTTCTTATGACCCGCATTGAGATGCTGCTGCATCGCCGCTACGGCGTAGCGTAGCAAGCGGAAAGCCATATGTTTGTCCGGCGAGCTCTGGTGCTCAATAAGAACATGGATATAGCCGCACCCGGTCATTGTTTGTAGGGAATAGATAATATCGTTGTAGTAAGGGCGCAGGTCGTCCTCAATAAAACTCCCTGACTCTAAGCGCAGCGTCTCCAGTTTGCACCGTTTTATTAGCGCCGGCGGTAGGTGAATCTCGATAAAATCCCGCGCGGTTTCCACGCGGGACAGGAAGGTTTTGAAGACCGCGTCATGCGGTGAAGCAGCTTCCGCCATCGTCCGTCATCCTTGAATGAGAAGGTCTGGCGGTATTCTGGCACCGACGTGTCCGCGTCAATAACGGAAATTTAAAACCGTTTCCGGCTATGCGTGCGGCCTCGTACCAATTTGGCGGCCAGCAACGTTGGTGACAAAAAAACTGCGAGCCGCGTTCACGCGTGCCGTGCCGACGCCAGCAGCGCCCCTACCAGCATAAACAGTGAACCAAACACCTTATTCAACGCTTTCATCTGCTTCGGCCCTTTAATCCACGCCGAAATACGCTGCGCCAGCGTAGCGTAGCCAATCATCACGATGATATCGACCACGATGGTGGTCACGCCGAGTACCAGATACTGCATGACCTGCGGCTGATGCGGCACGATAAACTGCGGGAACAGCGCGGCAAGAAATACGATGCTTTTCGGGTTAGTCAGGTTTACGAATATCGCCCGCTGGAACAGCTTGCCTCGCGACTGTGTTTTCGCCAGCGTTTTCAAGTCGATAGCACCCGCTGCCCGCCACTGTTGGATACCGAGCCAAATCAGGTATGCCGCGCCCGCCCACTTCAGCACTTCAAACGCCAGCACCGAGCGGGAAAACAGCGTCCCCAGCCCTACGCCAACCAGCACGATATGAATCGCCAGACCGGTCTGCAGCCCGGCAATTGACGCCGCTGCGCCGCGGTAGCCGTGGTTGATGGAGGTTGTCATGGTATTGATCGCACCTGAGCCCGGTGACAGGCTGAGAATTATGGATGTTAGCAGGTAGGCGAACCACCATTCGAAGGTCATGAGAAACTCCCTGATTGTCTGTTTTTATGCCACAATACGCTAATGTGCAGACGTTGTGTTATACGTCACAAAAAAACAATTTTCAGCGGTTAACAGGGGTGGAAGCCCGATGTTTCAACAGCAAAAGGATTGGAATACCAGAGAAAACGCGTTCGCTGCGTTTACCACCGGGCCGTTAATGGATTTCTGGCGCGGGCGGGAAGAGGCAGAGTTTAGCGGCGTCGATTGCGTTCCGGTACGATTTGTTCGCTTCAGTTCGGACCAGCATGACCGGGTTATCGTGGTTTGCCCTGGGCGAATTGAAAGCTATGTGAAGTATGCGGAACTGGCGTACGATCTCTTCCACAGCGGTTTTGATGTACTGATTATTGACCATCGCGGTCAGGGGCGTTCCGGGCGTATGCTTTCGGATCCTCATCGTGGGCACGTGGCGAACTTTAGCGACTACGTCGACGATCTGGCCGCCTTCTGGCAGCAAGAGGTGCTGCCCGGGCGCTGGCGCCAGCGGTTTATTCTGGCTCACTCCATGGGGGGCGCGATTGCAACGCAGTTTTTGCAACGCTATCCGCAGGGCTGTGATGCCGTCGCGCTTTGCGCGCCGATGTTCGGTATTATCATGCGTCTGCCGGAATGGGTGGTACGGCCGCTTCTCGATTGGGCTGAGGGCCATCAGCGTCTTCGGGAAGGGTATGCCATGGGTACGGGTCGCTGGCATGCGCTGCCGTTCGGTCTCAACGTGCTGACCCATAGCCGCGAACGCTATCGGCGCAACGTGCGTTTTTACGCCGATGAACCCCGGCTACGCGTAGGCGGGCCGACGTACCACTGGGTCAGAGAAGGCATTCTGGCCGGGGAGCAAATCCTTGCCAACGCGGTGAACGACACGTTCCCGGTGCTGCTGATTCAGGCAGAAGAAGAACGCGTTGTGGATAACCGTATGCACGACCGTTATTGCGCACTTCGCGCCGAAGCGGGCCATCCCTGCGAGGGGGGTAAACCGCTGGTGATCGCAGGTGCCTACCATGAGATCCTTTTTGAAAAGGACACTATGCGCTCAGTCGCGCTCAATGCCATCGTCGATTTTTTCCATCGGCACCCTTAATTCGGCGTCAGCGCCGCACTTTTTAGAGGTTAAATTCGTTTATGTACCAGGTAGTCGCGTCCGATCTAGATGGCACCTTACTCTCCCCTGACCACCACTTAACGCCGTACGCCAAAGAGACGTTGCAGCTGCTGACCGAGCGCGGTCTGAACTTTGTGTTCGCCACCGGGCGTCACTATATCGACGTCGGGCAAATCCGCGATAACCTGGGGATCAAATCTTACATGATCACCTCCAACGGCGCGCGCGTGCACGACGCCGACGGCAAACAGGTTTTCGCCCACAACCTCGATCGTGATATTGCCGCCGATCTGTTTGGTATCGTCCACGGCAACCCGGATATCGTGACCAACGTCTATCGTGAAGACGAGTGGTTTATGAATCGCCATCGTCCGGAAGAGATGCGTTTTTTCAAAGAAGCGGTGTTCAACTACACCCTCTATGAGCCGGGTATGCTGGAACCGGAAGGCGTGAGCAAGGTCTTCTTTACCTGCAACGATCACGAAACGCTGCTGCCGCTGGAACAGGCGATCAACGCCCGCTGGGGCGACCGCGTCAACGTCAGCTTCTCCACCCTGACCTGTCTGGAAGTAATGGCCGGCGGTGTCTCAAAAGGCCATGCGCTGGAAGCCGTTGCAAAAGCGATGGGCTATACGCTGAAAGACTGCATCGCGTTTGGCGATGGTATGAACGATGCGGAAATGCTGTCGATGGCCGGTAAAGGCTGCATTATGGAAGGGGCGCACCAGCGTCTGAAAGATCTGCATCCAGACCTTGAGGTCATTGGTTCGAATGCCGATGACGCGGTGCCGCACTATCTGCGTAAGCTGTATCTCGATTAATTATTGACGAGTGTCTGTTTTGTAGCCAGTTGTCAACTTCCATCTCCGCTACAATGAATGTTCATTTTCCAATCGGACATTCATTGTGGCGCTCCTGATTATTACCACGATTCTGTGGGCTTTCTCGTTTAGCTTTTACGGCGAATATCTTGCCGGGCATGTTGATAGCTACTTTGCGGTGCTGGTGCGCGTGGGGCTGGCGGCGCTGGTGTTTCTGCCGTTCCTGCGTACGCGCGGGCACAGTCTGAAAACCGTGGGGCTGTATATGCTGGTGGGCGCGATGCAGCTTGGCATTATGTATATGCTGAGTTTCCGCGCATACCTGTATCTGACCGTATCGGAGCTGCTGCTGTTTACCGTGCTAACGCCGCTCTATATCACGCTGATTTATGACCTGATGAGCGGTCGTCGCCTGCGCTGGAGCTACGCTTTTAGCGCGCTGCTGGCGGTGATTGGCGCGGGGATTATCCGCTACGACCATGTCACCCACCATTTCTGGACCGGCCTGGTGCTGGTGCAGCTCTCTAATATCGTTTTCGCTATCGGTATGGTGGGCTACAAACGGCTGATGGAAACCCGCCCGATGCCGCAGCATAACGCATTTGCCTGGTTCTATCTTGGCGCGTTTCTGGTGGCGGTGGTGGCCTGGACGCTGCTTGGCAATGCGCAGAAAATGCCGCAGACGCTACCGCAGTGGGGCATCCTGGTGTTTCTTGGCGTGGTGGCGTCGGGAATTGGCTACTTCATGTGGAACTACGGTGCTACGCAGGTAGATGCAGGCACCCTCGGCATCATGAACAATATGCACGTACCTGCGGGCCTGCTGGTGAATCTGGCTATCTGGCACCAGCAGCCCCACTGGCCGACCTTCCTTACAGGCGCGGCTGTGATCCTGGCCTCGCTGTGGGTGCATCGGCACTGGATCGTTCGGCATTCTTCACAAACGGCAGATGATCGCAAGCGTGGTTCCGCGCTGAGCGAATAAACGCGTCCACGACCGGCTGACGCTGCTCGCCGTCGCGCACGGCGGCGTATAGCCGGCTCCACAGCCCTTCGCCCAGGGTTTTGGTGACCACCAGACCCTGGCGCTCGAAGCTTTCCACCACCCAGTGCGGCAGGGCGGCAATGCCCATCCGCGCGGCCACCATCTGAATCAACAGCAGCGTGTTATCGACGCTTTTCAACTGCGGGCTGATCCCCGCTGGCTGCAGGAAGTGACGCCAGATATCCAGGCGCTGACGCTGCACCGGGTAAATCAGCAGCGTTTCCGCCGCCAGGTCTTCCGGCGTCACGCGTGCTTTGGTCGCCAGAGGGTGATCCGGTGAGAGAATCAGGCGCACTTCATAATCAAACATCGGTGAATAGTGCAGGCCGCTGCGTGGCAGAATATCGGATGTCAGGACAATATCGAGCTCGCTTTGCTGTAACGCTGGCTGCGGGTCGAAGGTGACGCCGGACTTAAAGTCCATCTCCACCTGCGGCCACTGTTTGCGGAAATTCTCAAGCGCAGGCGTCAGCCACTGAATACAGCTGTGGCATTCGATAGCAATACGCAGCGTTGCCTGCTGCGGCTCGTGGCAGGCCTGCAGCGCCTGCGCGATTTGCGGCAGCACCTGATTAGCCAGCTGTAACAGAATCTCGCCCTGCGGCGTGAAGCGCAGCGGCTGACTCTTGCGGACAAACAGTCGAAAGCCGAGGCGCTGCTCCAGATCGCTGAACTGGTGAGAAAGGGCGGATTGCGTCTGATGCAGCGTTGCCGCGGCAGCCGCGAGCGATCCGCTGTTTCGCAACGCCTGGAGCGTTTTCAGATGTTTAATTTCAATCATGAAAGTCCTTCACTTCGGCATGAACAATTTGCGCTTGAGGATTATACAGTACCTGTCGATTATGGATGTGTAAACATCTGGATGGCTAAATACTGAAAATTCCATGAGAGGCATATGATGACTATTCAAAACCACACCCTCGGTTTTCCTCGCGTTGGCCTGCATCGCGAGCTGAAAAAAGCGCAAGAGAGCTACTGGGCGGGGAACGCCTCCCGTGAAGATCTGCTGGCCGTGGGCCGCGAACTGCGGGCCCGTCACTGGGAGCAGCAAAAACAGGCGGGCGTTGACCTGCTGCCGGTCGGCGATTTTGCTTGGTACGATCACGTACTAACGACCAGCCTGCTGCTGGGCAATGTCCCAGCTCGCCACCAGAACAAAGACGGCTCCGTTGATATTGATACGCTCTTCCGCATTGGGCGCGGCCGCGCGCCAACCGGCGAGCCTGCTGCGGCGGCCGAAATGACCAAATGGTTTAACACCAACTACCACTACATGGTGCCGGAATTCACCAAAGGCCAGCAGTTCAAGCTGACCTGGACTCAACTGCTGGATGAAGTGGACGAAGCGCTGGCGCTCGGCCACAAGGTGAAGCCTGTGCTGCTGGGGCCGATAACCTACCTGTGGCTGGGCAAAGTAAAGGGCGAGCCATTCAACCGCCTGAGCCTGCTGAATGACATTCTGCCGGTTTACCAGCAGGTGCTGGCCGAGCTGGCAAAACGCGGTATTGAGTGGGTGCAAATCGATGAACCAGCGCTGGTGCTGGAGCTGCCGCAGGCGTGGCTGAATGCCTTCAAACCGGCATACGATGCGCTTGCCGGGCAGCTGAAGCTACTGTTGACGACCTACTTTGAAGGCGTCACGCCGAACCTGGACACCATCGCCGCGCTGCCGGTTCAGGGGCTGCACGTCGACTTTGTCCACGGCAACGATGATGTGGGCGAACTGCATCAACGCCTGCCTGCAGACTGGCTGCTCTCCGCTGGCCTGATCAATGGTCGTAACGTCTGGCGCGCCGATCTCAGCGAAAAATACGCGCAAATTAAAGATATCGTCGGCAAGCGAGCGCTGTGGGTTGCCTCTTCTTGCTCGCTGTTGCATAGCCCCATCGATCTGAGTGTGGAAACCCGACTGGATGCGGAAGTGAAGAGCTGGTTTGCCTTCGCCCTGCAAAAATGTGGCGAACTGGCACTGCTGCGTGATGCGCTGAACAGCGGTGACACGACGGGTATTGTTGAGTGGAGCGCGCCGATTCAGGCTCGTCGTCACTCGACCCGCGTGCATAACCCGGCGGTTGAAAAACGGCTGGCGGCAATTACCGCACAGGATAGCCAGCGAACCAGTGCGTACCCGACCCGTGCGGCCGCGCAGCGTGAGCGCTTTAATTTACCCGCGTGGCCGACCACCACAATTGGTTCGTTCCCGCAAACGACCGAGATACGCGGCCTGCGTCTGGACTTTAAAAAGGGCAATCTCGATGCAAACCGCTATCGCACCGGAATTGCTGAACACATTAAGCAGGCGATTATTGAACAAGAGCGTCTGGGCCTCGACGTACTGGTGCACGGCGAAGCCGAGCGTAATGACATGGTGGAGTACTTTGGGGAGCACCTGGACGGCTTCGTCTTCACCCAGAATGGCTGGGTGCAGAGCTATGGCTCCCGCTGCGTGAAGCCGCCAGTGGTGATTGGCGACGTAAGCCGCCCGGAACCGATAACCGTGGAGTGGGCGAAGTACGCGCAGACGCTGACCGACAAACCGGTAAAAGGGATGTTGACTGGCCCAGTGACCATTCTTTGCTGGTCGTTCCCACGCGAAGATGTGACCCGCGAAACCATCGCCAAACAAATTGCGCTGGCGCTGCGCGACGAAGTGGCAGATCTCGAGGCGGCGGGGATTGGTATTATTCAGATTGATGAACCGGCGCTGCGTGAAGGGCTGCCGCTGCGTCGCAGTGATTGGGCTGCCTATCTGGCGTGGGGCGTGGAGGCCTTCCGTATCAACGCCGCAGTGGCGAAGGATGAAACCCAGATCCACACCCATATGTGTTACTGCGAGTTCAACGACATTATGGATTCCATTGCCGCGCTTGATGCTGATGTGATCACCATTGAAACCTCGCGTTCCGACATGGAGCTGTTGGAGTCGTTTGAGGCGTTCGATTACCCGAACGAAATCGGACCGGGCGTGTACGACATTCACTCACCAAATGTCCCGAGCGTGGAGTGGATTGAAGCGCTGTTGAAGAAAGCGGCGCAGCGTATTCCGGCGGAGCGCTTGTGGGTAAACCCGGACTGCGGCCTGAAGACGCGCGGCTGGCCGGAAACGCGAGCGGCGTTGGCGAATATGGTGAAGGCGGCGCAGAATTTGCGTCAGGGATAAAAAAACGGAGGCGGTTGCCTCCGTTTTCTTTTTACTGAAATGTTAGCCTTTCTTGCCGTTGTACTGTGCGAACCACGCCAGCATGCGCTGCCAGCCGTCTTTCGCCGACTCCTCGTGATAGCTCGGGCGGTAGTCAGCGTTGAAGGCATGGCCCGCATCTGGATAAACCACGATTTCCGCTTTGGCGTTTGCTGCCCGCAGCGCCTGACGCATGGTTTCCACCGAATCGAGTGAAATACCGGTATCTTCACCGCCGTACAGACCTAGCACCGGCGCATTGAGATCGACGGCGATATCGACCGGATGTTTAGGGCTATTCAGCGTTTTGTCTCCCGTCAGACGACCGTACCAGGCGACGGCCGCTTTCAGCTGCGGGTTGTGCGCGGCGTACAGCCACGTAATGCGCCCGCCCCAGCAGAAGCCGGTGATCGCCAGGCGGTTGGCATCGCCGCCGTTGCGGGCCGCCCAGCTGGCGACGTGGTCGAGATCGGCCAGCACCTGCGCATCGGGAACTTTGGTCACCAGGCCGCTGAACAGCGAGGGGATGTCATCATAATCATTCGGATCGCCCTCGCGGAAATAGAGCTCCGGGGCGATGGCCAGATACCCTTCCAGCGCCAGCCGGCGGCAGATATCGCGGATGTGTTCATGGACGCCAAAAATCTCCTGCACTACGATGATTACCGGTAGCGGCGCATCGCTGTGCTTTGGCCGCGCGTGATAGGCTGGCAGCATATCGCCCTGTGACGGAATAGAGGTTTCACCCGCCGTAATGGCCTCTCCGGGCGTATGAACGGTTGTTGAGGCATGAGGTGAAGCAGCAGGGGCAAATCCAGGTTGTTTGTTGGTTGTCATGGCATTCTCCGTACCCTTTTAAATAAACGCATAGCCAAATAACAGTGCCTCAATGCGACGTATTTTTGTGCAGCAGGAATTAACAATAACTTGTTAATGTGATGTAAATCACTAATTAAGTGGAATTGAATGTAATAATTTTAGTTCTTAGTGATGGTAGTCACGAAAAAGAGTCATGGTCTTCTATAAAGTACATTTTTGCTTCTTCTGACAAAACTGAACCACAGAGGAGTTCTTTATGTCCAAGTCTGATGTTTTTCATCTCGGCCTCACTAAAAACGACCTACAAGGGGCGACGTTAGCTATCGTCCCCGGTGACCCGGAGCGTGTGGAAAAGATCGCCGCGCTGATGGAAAAGCCGGTCAAACTGGCATCGCATCGTGAATTTACCTCCTGGCGTGCTGAACTCGACGGCAAGCCGGTTATCGTGTGCTCAACCGGTATCGGTGGCCCATCAACCTCTATCGCCGTAGAAGAGCTGGCACAGCTCGGTATTCGTACCTTCCTGCGTGTCGGTACAACGGGCGCTATCCAGCCAAATATCAACGTCGGTGACGTTCTGGTCACCACCGCATCGGTCCGTCTGGACGGTGCAAGCCTGCACTTTGCGCCGATGGAATACCCGGCGGTTGCCGATTTCGCCTGTACTACCGCGCTGGTTGAAGCCGCAAAAGCCGTTGGCGCGACCACCCACGTGGGCGTAACGGCGTCTTCTGATACCTTCTATCCTGGCCAGGAGCGCTATGACACCTTCTCTGGCCGCGTAGTAAGAAACTTCAAAGGCTCCATGGAAGAGTGGCAGTCAATGGGCGTGATGAACTACGAAATGGAATCCGCTACGCTGCTGACCATGTGTTCAAGCCAGGGTCTGCGTGCCGGGATGGTGGCGGGCGTTATCGTCAACCGCACCCAGCAGGAAATTCCGAATGCAGAGACCATGAAGCAGACCGAAAGCCACGCGGTGAAAATCGTGGTGGAAGCGGCGCGCCGTCTGCTGTAATTCTGGTTTTCCCCCGACAAAAGGCCGACTCGTTCGGCCTTTTTCTTTTTGCGTGGACGCTCGCAGGAAACTGCTTTAAAACTGGACGTTTATACAGCACAATTCTATTTTTTGCAGATAACCGGTTTAGGCAGGGGGCATTGTGGATATTGCCGTGGTGATTTATGCGCTGGTAGCGCTTGCGGGCATGGTGATTGGCTGGCTGGCGGCGAGCTATCGCGTGGCGCAGCAGCGGGCAGAACGGCTGGCGGAAGAGCGTGATATTTACGGCGAACTGAGCGCGGCGAAACAGCAGATAGCCCAGAATGCCCACTGGCGCGAAGAGTGCGAGCTGCTGAATAACGAGCTACGCAACCTGCGGGAAATCAACTCGTCGCTAGAGGTCGACCTGCGCGAGGTGACCACGCTGCTGGAAACCACCCGCCAGCACGGCGATGAAAAATATCGCCTGATGCTTAACAGCGAGCAGCGACTGAGCGAGCAGTTTGAAAACCTTGCCAACCGTATCTTCGAGCAAAGCAACCGCCGCGTGGATGAACAGAACCGGCAGAGTCTGCACGGCCTGCTCACGCCGCTGCGCGAGCAGCTCGATGGTTTTCGCCGTCAGGTGCAGGAAAGCTTCGGCCAGGAGGCGCGCGAGCGTCATACCCTGGCGCATGAAATTCGCAATCTTCAGCAGTTGAACGCGCAGATGGCGCAGGAAGCGGTCAATCTGACGCGGGCGCTGAAAGGCGACAATAAAACCCAGGGCAACTGGGGTGAGGTGGTGCTGACCCGCGTGCTGGAGGCCTCTGGCCTGCGCGAAGGGCACGAATACGAAACCCAGGTGAGTATCGCGACCGATAGTCATTCACGCATGCAGCCGGACGTGATCGTCCGCCTGCCGCACCGTAAAGACGTGGTGGTGGATGCCAAAATGACCCTGGTGGCCTACGAGCGCTACTTTAACGCCGACGATGACTACACCCGCGAAGCGGCGCTGCAGGAGCATATCGCGGCGGTACGTAATCATATCCGCCTGCTGGGGCGTAAAGACTATCAGCAGCTGCCGGGTCTGCGTTCGCTGGACTATGTGCTGATGTTTATCCCCGTTGAGCCGGCGTTTCTGTTGGCCCTGGATCGCCAGCCCGAACTTATCAGCGAGGCGCTGAAAAATAACATTATGCTGGTTAGCCCCACCACGCTGCTGGTGGCGCTGCGTACGATTGCCAACCTGTGGCGCTATGAACATCAGAGCCGCAATGCGCAACATATTGCTGAACGCGCCAGCCGCTTATATGACAAAATGCGGCTCTTCGTGGATGACATGTCGGCTATTGGCCAGAGTCTCGATAAAGCGCAGGATAACTACCGCCAGGCGATGAAAAAACTCACTACCGGGCGCGGCAATCTGCTCACGCAGGCGGAAGCCTTCCGCCATCTTGGCGTTGAGGTGAAGCGCGAGATTAATCCGGATTTGGTTGAGCAGGCTACGGCGCAGGACGATGATTTTCGTCTGCGCGACGACACGGACTCCAATGATGACAATTCGTTAGCCGCAGAACGCCGCTAACCCGGCCGCGCAGCGGATTTCGTAACGGGGTGGAATCGTAGGGCAATTGCGCCCAATCTGTTACACTTCATGAACATTTTCTTGATAAGCAGGCATAGAGATGGTTGAGGATTCACAAGAAACGACGCACTTTGGCTTTCAGACAATCGCCAAATCTCAGAAAGAAGACATGGTGGCGCATGTATTCCATTCTGTCGCCGCAAAATACGATGTCATGAATGACCTGATGTCATTCGGTATTCATCGTCTATGGAAGCGTTTTACCATTGATTGCAGCGGCGTGCGCCGTGGACAGACGGTCCTCGATCTGGCGGGCGGTACCGGCGACCTGACGGCAAAATTCTCGCGTATGGTCGGTGAAACCGGCCGCGTTGTGCTGGCGGATATTAACGACTCCATGCTGAAAATGGGGCGCGAAAAGCTGCGTAACATCGGCGTGGTGGGCAACGTGGAATATGTTCAGGCGAACGCAGAAGCGCTGCCGTTCCCGGATAACACCTTCGATCTGATCACTATCTCCTTCGGCCTGCGCAACGTCACCGACAAAGACAAAGCGCTGCGCTCTATGTACCGCGTGCTGAAACCGGGTGGACGCCTGCTGGTGCTCGAGTTCTCCAAACCGGTTTTCGACCCGCTGAGTAAGGCCTACGATGCCTATTCGTTCCACATTCTGCCGCGTATCGGTGAAGCGGTGGCCAATGACGCAGACAGCTATCGCTATCTGGCGGAGTCTATTCGTATGCATCCGGATCAGGACACTCTGAAAGCGATGATGCAGAACGCCGGGCTGGAAAACGTTGACTACTACAACCTGACGGCAGGGATTGTCGCGCTGCACCGCGGCTATAAATTCTGATAAGTGGGGGCCGTATGCCTTTAAAACCCTTAATGACCGGCAGCATCGAGACCGCTATTAACGCGCTGCTGTGGCGCGAAAAAGCGTTAAAGCCTGCCCGTCAGCGCCTTATCGGGAAAGTACTGCGCATTGAGCTCAAAGAATTTTCCTCGCCGCTGGTGCTGGTCTTCAGCGAGCGTCAGGTCGACGTGCTGGGCGCGTGGGAAGGCGAGGCTGATTGCACCGTCATCACCCGCCTCAGCGTGTTACCACAGCTGCGCAATCGCCAGCAGTTGACCGCGCTTATCCGCAATAACGATTTGGAAGTGCAGGGCGATCTCCAGGTGGTACAAAACCTGGTATCGCTGGCCGATCTTGCCGAGTTTGACCCGGCCGAGCTGCTTGCGCCCTATACCGGCGATATCGCCGCCGAGGGCGTCAGCAAACTGCTGCGCGGCGGGGCGAAGTGCTTACAGCACGGTCTGGCGCGTCAGCAGCGCTATGTGGCTGAAACGCTGACCGAAGAGTGGCGTCTGGCGCCGGGTGCCCTGGAAGTTGCCTGGTTTGCGGAAGAGACGGCGGCGGTCGAGCGTGAGCTTGCGGCGCTGACCAAACGGTTGGAAAAACTGGAGGGGAAATGACGCCAGGAGAATTACGGCGCCTGTACTTTATCATCCGCACCTTTTTGAGCTACGGGCTTGATGAGCTCATACCTAAAATGCGCATCACGCTGCCGCTGCGTATGGGGCGTCGGCTGCTGTTCTGGATGCCGAACCGCCACAAGGATAAGCCGCTGGGCGAGCGTCTGCGCCTGGCGCTACAGGAGCTTGGCCCGGTATGGATTAAATTCGGGCAAATGCTCTCTACCCGCCGCGACCTTTTCCCTCCTCAGATTGCCGATCAGCTCATCATGCTGCAGGACCGCGTGGCGCCGTTTGACGGAAAGCTGGCAAAACAGCAGATTGAAAGATCCATGGGCGATATTCCCGTGGAAAGCTGGTTTGACGATTTTGATATTGAGCCGCTGGCCTCTGCCTCCATTGCCCAGGTGCATACCGCGCGTTTAAAAGAAAACGGCAAAGAGGTGGTGATTAAGGTTATCCGCCCGGATATCCTGCCGGTGATTAAAGCGGACATGAAGCTGATTTACCGCCTGGCGCGCTGGGTTCCCCGCCTGCTGCCGGACGGCCGTCGCCTGCGCCCGTTAGAAGTGGTGCGCGACTATGAAAAAACGCTGATCGACGAGCTGAACCTGCTGCGTGAAGCGGCAAACGCCATCCAGCTAAGGCGTAACTTTGAAAATAGCCCGATGCTGTACGTGCCGGAAGTGTATTCAGATTATTGTCGTGTCGACATGCTGGTGATGGAGCGTATCTACGGCATCCCGGTGTCGGATATCGAAACGCTTGAGAAGCAGAATACCAACATGAAGCTGCTTGCCGAGCGCGGCGTGCAGGTGTTTTTCACCCAGGTATTCCGCGACAGCTTCTTCCATGCCGACATGCATCCAGGCAATATTTTTGTCAGCTATGAACATCCGGAAGACCCGCAGTATATTGGCATCGATTGCGGCATCGTTGGTTCATTGAATAAAGACGATAAACGCTATCTGGCTGAAAACTTTATCGCTTTCTTTAATCGCGACTACCGTAAAGTGGCCGAGCTGCACGTTGATTCCGGCTGGGTACCGCCGGACACGAACGTTGAGGAGTTCGAGTTTGCCATTCGTACCGTCTGCGAACCCATCTTTGAAAAGCCGCTGGCAGAAATCTCTTTTGGTCACGTGTTGCTGAACCTGTTTAACACCGCGCGGCGCTTCAACATGGAAGTACAGCCACAGCTTGTGTTACTGCAAAAGACATTACTTTACGTAGAAGGGGTAGGACGTCAGCTCTATCCTCAGTTAGATTTATGGAAGACGGCAAAACCATTCCTTGAGTCGTGGATCAAAGATCAGGTCGGTATTCCGGCACTGTTCCGCGCGCTAAAGGATAAAGCGCCGTTCTGGATCGAAAAAATGCCGGAGCTGCCTGAACTGGTGTACGACAGCCTGCGTCAGAGCAAGCAGGTACAGGTGAGCCTGGAGAAGCTTTCTCAGGAAATGGCGACGCACCGTACCCGTCAGGGGCAGTCGCGCTATCTCTTTGGTATAGGCGCAGTTTTACTCCTGAGCGGTACAGTATTACTGATTCAACGCCCGGAATGGGGGCTGACACCCGCGTGGCTTATGGCTGGAGGGCTGGTGGTATGGCTCGCAGGGTGGCGGAAGACGCGCTGAATTATGCGTCGCTAACAGGGCGCTGCATAACGTATAATGCGCGCTGATTATTTCATCATCTATCAGAGGAACTTGTATGGGTGGTATTAGTATTTGGCAGTTGCTGATTATCGTCGTTATCGTGGTTCTGCTTTTCGGGACTAAAAAGCTGAGCTCGCTGGGATCTGACTTAGGTGCGTCCATCAAAGGCTTTAAGAAAGCGATGAGTGATGAAGACGATAGCAAGCCTAAAGCAGACCAGGATGCAGATTTCACTGCAAAATCAATTACTGATAAGCAGGAAAGTGCGAAGAAAGACGAAGCGAAACGCCACGACAACGAGCAGGTGTAATGCGTGTTTGATATTGGTTTCAGTGAACTGCTGCTGGTGTTCGTGATTGGCCTGATTGTTTTAGGGCCAAAACGTTTACCGGTGGCGGTGAAAACGGTGGTGGGCTGGATTCGGGCGCTGCGCTCGCTGGCGACCACCGTGCAAAACGAACTGACGCAGGAGCTTAAACTCCAGGAGTTTCAGGACAGCCTGAAAAAAGTGGAGAAAGCGAGTCTGGATAGCCTGACGCCTGAGCTGAAGGCTTCCATGGACGAACTGCGTGAAGCGGCAGAGTCGATGAAGCGGTCTTACTCGATTAACGACCCTGAAAAGGCGAGTGACGAGGCCAATACCATTCATAACCCAGTGGCAAAGGATAAGACTGCCGAGCCTCCGCAGGCCGCTGAGTCTCAGCCGGCGTCCACTGAGGGCGCGACGGCGAAGCCTGTCGACGCACCGGCCGAGGAAGCCGAGCGGGTTAAACCGGCAGAGAAAGAGCACATTTCTGCGGCCGCTGCGCCTGAATCCACCCCCGCATCGAGTGATAAATCGTAAACATGAGCGTAGAAGATACCCAACCGCTGATCGCTCATTTGATTGAGCTGCGCAAGCGCCTGCTCAACTGCATTATTGCGGTCATCGTCATTTTTCTGGCGTTGGTTTACTTCGCCAATGATATCTATCAGCTGGTTTCCGCACCGCTGATCAAACAAATGCCGGTCGGCGCGACGATGATCGCCACCGACGTCGCATCGCCGTTCTTCACCCCGATCAAGCTGACCTTTATGGTTTCGCTGATCCTTTCTGCGCCGGTGATTTTGTACCAGGTCTGGGCGTTCGTGGCGCCAGCGTTGTACAAACATGAGCGCCGTCTGGTGGTGCCGCTGCTGATTTCCAGCACCCTGCTGTTTTACATCGGCATGGCGTTTGCGTACTTTGTGGTGTTTCCGCTGGCCTTTGGCTTCCTGACGCACACGGCGCCGGAGGGCGTGCTCGTCTCCACCGACATTAAGAGCTACCTCGACTTCGTCATGTCGCTGTTCATTGCCTTCGGCGTGTCGTTTGAGGTGCCGGTCGCTATCGTACTGCTCTGCTGGGTTGGCGTGACCACGCCGGATGACCTGCGTAAGAAGCGCCCGTACGTGCTGGTCGGCGCGTTCGTGGTCGGTATGCTGTTGACGCCGCCGGACGTATTCTCGCAGACGCTGCTGGCTATCCCGATGTACTGCCTGTTTGAAGTGGGCGTGTTCTTCTCCCGCTTCTACGCCGGGAAGCGGCTCACGCGTGATGAAGACGCGGAAGCGGAACACACTGAAGAATAATCACCAACCGCCCGCCAGGGCGGTTGTCGTATGGGAGCCATGATGTTTGATATCGGGGTCAATCTGACCAGTTCACAGTTCGCCCGCGATCGCGATGAGGTCGTCGCCCGAGCGCTCGCCGCCGGCGTGCATGGCATGCTGCTGACCGGCACCAACCGTCACGAGAGCGAAGAGGCGCAGCGGCTGGCAGAACGCTTTACGGGCTGTTGGTCAACCGCAGGCGTGCATCCGCATGATAGCAGCAGCTGGTCGCCGGCGGTGGCAGAGGTTATTTATGCGCTGCTGAACAAGCCTCAAGTCGTGGCGGTGGGGGAGTGTGGTCTGGACTTTAACCGCAACTTCTCAACGCCCGCGGAGCAGGAAGTCGCCTTTAGCGCCCAGCTAGCGATAGCCGCCGAACTGGGAATGCCAGTTTTTCTGCACTGTCGTGACGCCCATGAACGTTTTCTGACGCTGCTGGAACCGTGGCTCGACCATCTGCCGGGTGCGGTGCTGCACTGCTTCACCGGCACGCGCGAGGAAGCACAGGCCTGCCTGGATCGCGGGCTGCTGATCGGTATTACCGGTTGGGTTTGCGACGAGCGCCGCGGGCTGGCGCTGCGCGAGCTGTTGCCGATGATTCCGGCCGATCGCCTGCTGCTGGAGACCGATGCGCCGTACCTGCTGCCGCGTGACATGGCACCGAAACCGGCTTCACGCCGTAACGAGCCTGCGTTTGTCACCCATATTCTGGCGCGCGTGGCCGAGTGGCGTGCAGAAGAGGCACAATGGCTGGAAGCCGTCACGGACAACAACGCCAGAAGGCTGTTTAATATCGATTTTTAGTTCAGGCTTTACGGAAGTCGGTATTTTTGACGCTTTGCTTAACCTGTTTATTCAGCAGGTTCAGCAACAGCATTGAGCGTGCTTCGCCGTCGGGCTCGGCAAAAATAGCCTTCAGCCCTTCGAACGCGCCTTCGGTAATCACCACGCAATCGCCGGGATAAGGCGTTTCCGGGTCAGTGATATCTTCAGGCTGGTAGATAGAAAGCTGATGGATCACCGATGATGGTACCGTGGCCGGGCGCGCGCCAAAACGGACAAAATGGCTAACGCCGCGGGTGGCGTTAATCGTGGTGGTGTGGATGACTTCCGGGTCAAACTCCACGAACAGATAGTTCGGGAACAGCGGCTCACTGACTGACGTGCGCTTACCGCGCACCATTTTTTCCAGGGTGATCATCGGCGTCAGGCAGTTGACCGCCTGTCTCTCAAGATGTTCCTGGGCACGCTGAAGTTGCCCGCGTTTGCAGTACAGTAAATACCAGGCTTGCATAATCACTCTTTCCACTTGTTAGCGCGGAAGCATAACAAAAGTGCAGCCAGATCGCGATGTTGATTGTTACAGCTTTAATTCACGCTAATTTAACAAAAATACAGCATCAAAGGACCATTCGCCGTATACTAGGGCGCTTACCAGGAGGCCAATAATTACCCCATGAAATACCATGACCTACGCGACTTTCTGACGTTACTCGAACAGCAGGGCGAACTAAAACGTATTAGCCTCCCGGTTGATCCCCATCTGGAAATGACCGAAATTGCTGACCGCACGCTGCGTGCCGGTGGGCCTGCGCTCCTGTTTGAGAATCCCAAAGGTTATGACATGCCGGTGCTTTGCAACCTGTTCGGCACGCCGCGTCGCGTGGCGATGGGGATGGGGCAGGAAGATGTCAGCGCGCTGCGTGAAGTGGGTAAGCTATTAGCCTTTCTGAAAGAGCCGGAGCCGCCTAAGGGCTTCCGCGATCTGTTTGACAAGCTGCCGCAGTTCAAGCAGGTGCTGAATATGCCAACCAAACGCCTGCGGGGCGCACCTTGTCAGCAAAAAATTATGACCGGCGACGATGTCGATCTCTCGCGCATACCGGTGATGACCTGCTGGCCGGAAGATGCGGCACCGCTGATTACCTGGGGGCTGACGGTTACCCGCGGCCCGCACAAAGAACGGCAGAATCTGGGCATTTATCGCCAGCAGGTGATTGGCAAAAACAAACTGATTATGCGCTGGCTGTCGCATCGCGGCGGCGCGTTAGATTTCCAGGAGTGGTGTGCTGCGCACCCCGGTGAACGTTATCCGGTGTCAGTAGCGTTGGGAGCCGATCCGGCCACGATTCTGGGGGCTGTGACCCCGGTGCCGGATACGCTTTCTGAATATGCGTTTGCCGGGCTGCTGCGCGGCACAAAAACCGAAGTTGTGAAGTGTGTGTCTAACGATCTGGAAGTGCCGGCCAGCGCCGAAATTGTGCTGGAAGGCTACATTGAACCGGGCGAGATGGCACCAGAAGGCCCGTATGGTGATCATACTGGCTACTATAACGAGGTGGATAACTTCCCGGTCTTTACCGTCACCCATATTACTCAGCGCGAAGACGCTATCTACCACTCCACGTATACTGGACGCCCACCGGATGAGCCAGCGGTGCTGGGCGTAGCGCTGAACGAAGTTTTCGTTCCGATTCTGCAAAAACAGTTCCCGGAGATTGTCGATTTCTACCTGCCGCCGGAAGGGTGTTCTTATCGCCTTGCCGTTGTCACCATGAAAAAACAGTATGCGGGGCACGCAAAACGCGTAATGATGGGCGTATGGTCGTTTTTACGCCAGTTTATGTACACAAAATTCGTGATTGTCTGCGATGATGACGTTAACGCACGCGACTGGAACGATGTGATATGGGCGATCACTACCCGCATGGATCCCGCGCGGGATACGGTGCTGGTAGAGAACACGCCGATCGATTATCTGGACTTCGCCTCGCCGGTTTCCGGCCTGGGGTCGAAAATGGGGCTGGACGCCACCAACAAATGGCCTGGGGAAACCCAGCGCGAATGGGGCCGTCCAATCAAGAAAGATCCCGCCGTTACGGCGCGTATTGATGAGATCTGGGACGAGCTGGCCATTTTTCCCGACAATAAATGATAACCCACCCCGGAAGGCTTATGCCGTGGCCCTCGTGGCGACAGCATGAGTGAGGATGGGGAAGAAGACCCGACAGAGGGAGCGCATGACAACCTTAAGCTGTAAAGTGACCTCGGTGGATGCCATTACTGATACGGTATACCGCGTTCGTTTAGTACCCGAAGCTGCCTTCTCATTTCGTGCCGGGCAGTATCTGATGGTGGTGATGGATGAGCGCGACAAGCGTCCGTTCTCTATGGCCTCTACGCCGGATGAACAGGCGTTTATCGAGCTGCACATCGGCGCTTCTGAGCTGAACCTGTACGCCATGGCCGTTATGGACCGCATTCTGAAAGACCGCGAAGTGGTGGTGGATATTCCGCACGGCGAAGCCTGGCTGCGTGAGGAAGACGATCGCCCGCTGGTGCTGATTGCCGGCGGTACCGGCTTCTCCTACGTGCGTTCTATTCTGCTGACCGCGCTGGCGCGTAATCCGAATCGCGACGTCGCTATCTATTGGGGTGGCCGTGAAGAGAAGCATCTCTACGACCTGTCCGAGCTGGAGGCGCTGTCGGTTAATCATCCGAACCTGCGCGTGGTGCCGGTGGTGGAGCAGCCGGAAGAGGAGTGGCGCGGGCGTTCAGGCACCGTGCTCACGGCGGTGCTTCAGGATTATGGCACGCTGGCCGAACACGATATCTATATTGCCGGGCGTTTTGAAATGGCGAAAATCGCCCGTGACCTGTTCTGCAACGAGCGTCAGGCGCGTGAAGATCGTCTGTTTGGCGATGCGTTTGCCTTTATCTGATAGGCAATAAAAAACCCGCCCCTGACAGGCGGGAAGAACGGCAACTAAACTGTGTTGTTGGTTATTGTCGGCCGGGCAAGCGAAGCGCCCCCGGCAAAGACGCCGGATGGTGACGCGGGCGCGTTCTATCCGGCCTACAGTATGGTTCGCCCCGGCCTTGTTCGCCGGGGCGTTCTTTTATACGCGCTCGATAACCGTCGCGATCCCCTGACCTAAGCCAATGCACATCGTCGCCAGACCAAACTGCACGTCTTTGCGCTCCATCAGATTAAGCAGCGTGGTGCTGATACGCGTACCGGAACAGCCTAACGGGTGACCCAGTGCGATCGCGCCGCCGTTGAGGTTGATCTTCTCGTCGATCTGCTCCATCAGCCCCAGATCCTTAATACACGGTAGGATCTGCGCGGCAAACGCTTCGTTCATCTCAAACAAACCGATATCGCTGGTGCTCAGGCCCGCTTTTTTCAGCGCCAGCTTCGACGCCGGAACCGGACCATAGCCCATGATCGACGGGTCGCAGCCAACGACCGCCATTGAGCGAATACGCGCACGCGGCGTTAACCCCAGTTCGCGGGCGCGGCTTTCGCTCATCACCAGCATGGCGGATGCGCCGTCGGAGAGTGCGGATGACGAACCCGCGGTGACCGTGCCGGTGACCGGGTCAAATGCCGGTTTCAGCGTCGCGAGCGCTTCAACGGTCGTTTCCGGACGGATCACTTCATCGTAGTTAAACTGCTTCAGCACGCCGTCTGCGTCGTGACCGCCGGTGGGAATGATTTCATTCTTAAAGGCGCCGGACTGTGTGGCGGCCCAGGCGCGCGCGTGGGAGCGTGCGGCGAAGGCATCCTGCATTTCGCGGCTGATGCCGTGCATGCGTGAGAGCATCTCAGCGGTCAGGCCCATCATCCCCGCCGCTTTCGCCACGTTGCGGCTCATGCCCGGATGGAAATCAACGCCGTGGCTCATCGGCACGTGGCCCATATGTTCTACGCCGCCCACCAGGCAGACCTGCGCATCGCCGGTCATAATCATGCGCGCAGCGTCGTGCAGCGCCTGCATCGAAGAACCACACAGACGGTTCACGGTGACAGCCGGAACCGAATGCGGGATTTCTGCCAGCAGCGACGCGTTGCGGGCAATGTTGAAGCCCTGCTCCAGCGTCTGCTGTACGCAGCCCCAGTAAATGTCGTCGAGAGCCGCCGCTTCCAGCGCCGGGTTGCGCGCCAGCAGGCTGCGCATCAGATGCGCGGAGAGATCCTCGGCGCGCACGTTGCGGAATGCGCCCCCTTTGGAACGGCCCATCGGGGTACGAATTGCATCAACAATAACAACCTGTTCCATCGTGACTCCTTAAGCCGTTTTCAGCTCACCAGCCGGGCGGGCTGGCTCAACCGGGGGATAATACGCTTCGTTATGGCGCGCTTTATCGCGCAAGCCTGCCGGAACTTCATACAGCGGCCCAAGATGCTGATACTGCTGCGCCATATCGAGATACTTCGCGCTGCCGAGCGTATCCAGCCAGCGGAACGCACCGCCGTGGAACGGAGGGAAGCCCAGGCCATAGACCAGCGCCATATCCGCTTCTGCCGGACTGGCGATAATGCCTTCTTCCAGACAACGCACCACTTCGTTGACCATCGGGATCATCATACGGGCGATAATCTCTTCATCGCTGAAGTCGCGCTTCGGCTGGCTGACATCGGCCAGCAGGCTGTCTAATGCGGCATCTTCCTCTTTCTTCGGTTTACCCTTGCTGTCGGCTTTATAGCGCCAGAAACCAAGACCGTTTTTCTGACCAAAACGGCTGGCTTCAAACAGCGCATCGATAGCGTCACGGTAATCTTTCTGCATCCGCTGCGGGAAACCGGCGGCCATTACCGCTTGTGCATGGTGCGCGGTATCAATCCCGACCACATCGAGCAGATAGGCCGGCCCCATTGGCCAGCCGAACTGTTTCTCCATGACCTTATCCACTTTGCGGAAGTCGGCGCCATCGCGCAGCAGCTGGCTGAAGCCGGCAAAGTACGGGAACAGTACGCGGTTGACGAAGAACCCCGGGCAGTCGTTAACCACGATCGGCGTTTTGCCCATTTTGCTGGCCCAGGCGACTACTTTCGCAATGGTGCTGTCGGCGGTTTTCTTGCCGCGAATGATCTCGACCAGCGGCATACGGTGCACCGGGTTAAAGAAGTGCATACCGCAGAAGTTTTCCGGGCGCTCCAGCGCGTCGGCCAGCTCGCTGATAGGAATGGTCGAGGTGTTCGATGCCAGCACGGTGTCCGGGCGCACCTTCTGCTCGGTTTCCGCGAGCACCGCTTTTTTTACCTTCGGGTTTTCCACCACGGCTTCGACAACGACATCAACGCGATCGAAACCGGCGTAGTCCAGCGTGGGCTGAATAGTGGCGATGACGCCAGCCAGCTTCAGGCCGTCAATTTTGCCGCGTTCGAGCTGTTTGTTGAGCAGCTTGCTGGCTTCTGTCATGCCGAGAGTCAGCGATTTTTCGCTGATATCCTTCATGATCACCGGCACACCCTTCCAGGCGGACTGGTAAGCGATCCCGCCACCCATGATGCCTGCGCCAATCACGGCGGCATGTTTCGGCGGTTCGGTGTTTTTGGTCAGTTTCTTCGCCTGACCTTTGACGAATTGGTCGTTGAGGAAAATACCGACCAGCGCACGGGCTTCATTAGAATGGGCCAGTGGAACAAAACTTTTGTTTTCAAGATTCAGCGCTTCTTCGCGGCCAAAGCGTGCTGCCGCTTCAATGGTTTTCACCGCGGTGATTGGCGCCGGATAGTGTTTACCCGCCGTTTGCATCACCATGCCCTTGGCGATGGTAAAGCTCATGGTGGCTTCAATCTTGCTGAGCTTTAGCGGCTCAAGCTTCGGCTGACGCTTCGCTTTCCAGTCCAGGTCGCCGTTGATAGCCTGATGCAGTACTGCCAGCGCGCCATCGAACAGTTTTTCGGGTTTAACGACGCCGTCAACCAGGCCAATTTTCAGCGCCTGTTCTGCGCTGACGTCTTTACCGGCGGCAATGATTTCCAGCGCGCTATCGGCGCCCAGCAGACGCGGCAGACGAACGGAGCCGCCGAAGCCAGGCATAATACCGAGCTTGGTTTCCGGCAGACCGATGCGCAGATCCGGGGTCGCCAGGCGATAGTCGGTGGCCAGCACGCATTCGCAGCCGCCGCCCAGCGCATAGCCGTTGACGGCGGAAATCGTCGGTACCGGCAGGTCTTCCAGACGGTTAAATACGCTGTTCGCGAAATGCAGCCACTGGCTGAACTGTTCTTCAGGCACCAGGAACAGCGAAAGGAATTCGGTGATATCCGCGCCGACAATAAAGGCCGCCTTCTCGGAGCGCAGCAGCAGCCCCTTCAGCTCTTTTTGTTTTTCGAGGACGTCGAGCGCCTTGCCGAGGCTGGCTACGGTTGCGGTATCGAGTTTGTTCACTGAGCCAGGGGCATCGAACACCAGTTCGGCAATGCCATCTTCTAGCCAGTTGAGGTACAGGGTGTCGCCTTTGTAGAGCATGTCAGTCTCCTGAATCCAGCAATATGATCTGGTCATACCAGATAAACTCGAGTGTGTATTTTGTGTTAAATAAATGCAAATAAGACTTTAAATATTTGCTGGTCGGATCACGTCCGGGGGAAATCACGCAGGGTGGGTGAGGTGTGCTACTATGCGGAGACTAAAGGGCAATAAATTCAGAAGGGTAAATAATGGAATCACTGGCCGCACTCTATAAAAATCATATTGTTACCTTACAAGAGTGGGCGCGTAACGCACTTGAGCGTTTTAAGCTTGATGCGCTGCTTATCCACTCTGGCGAGCTGATGAATGTTTTTCTGGATGACCACCCGTACCCGTTCAAAGTCAACCCGCAGTTCAAAGCATGGGTACCGGTGACCCAGGTGCCAAACTGCTGGCTGCTGGTGGATGGGGTGAATAAACCCAAGCTGTGGTTTTACCTGCCGGTAGACTACTGGCACAACGTAGAGCCGCTGCCAACGTCGTTCTGGACGGAAGACGTTGAGGTGATCGCGCTGCCGAAAGCGGATGGCATTGGTAGCCAGCTGCCGGCGGCCCGCGGCAATATTGGCTATATCGGTCCGGTTCCGGAGCGTGCGCTGGGGCTCGGCATTGCGGCAAACAACATCAACCCGAAAGGGGTGATTGATTACCTGCACTACTATCGCGCCTATAAAACCGATTACGAGCTGGCGTGCATGCGTGAAGCGCAGAAGATGGCGGTTAACGGCCACCGTGCGGCGGAAGAGGCATTCCGTTCAGGCATGAGCGAGTTTGATATCAATCTGGCGTATCTGACGGCGACGGGCCATCGCGATACCGATGTTCCATACAGCAACATTGTGGCGCTGAATGAACATGCTTCCGTACTGCACTACACCAAGCTGGATCACCGCGTGCCGTCAGAAATACGCAGCTTCCTGCTGGATGCGGGGGCGGAGTACAACGGTTATGCGGCCGACCTGACCCGCACCTGGTCGGCACACAGCGATAACGACTATGCGCATCTGGTAAAAGATGTGAATGCCGAGCAGCTGGCGCTGATTGCGACCATGAAGGTCGGCACCAGCTATGTTGATTATCACATTCAGTTCCATCAGCGGATTGCCAAACTGCTGCGTAAGCACCAGATCGTCACTGATATGAGCGAAGAAGCGATGGTTGAGAACGATCTGACCGGGCCGTTTATGCCGCACGGTATTGGTCACCCTCTGGGCCTGCAGGTGCACGACGTCGCCGGCTTTATGCAGGATGATAGCGGGACGCATCTGGCTGCACCGTCTAAATACCCGTACCTGCGCTGTACTCGCGTACTGCAGCCGGGCATGGTCTTGACCATCGAGCCGGGCTTCTACTTTATTGAGTCCCTGCTGGCGCCGTGGCGCGAAGGCCAGTACAGCAAACATTTCAACTGGAAGAAAATTGAAGCGTTGAAGCCGTTCGGCGGTATTCGTATTGAAGATAACGTGGTGATCCACGAGAACAATATCGAAAACATGACGCGCGATCTGAAACTGGCGTAATGGAAAGCTGGCGAATACCGGCCGAGCCGGTCACCTTCGTTGAAGAGATCAAAAAGAGTCGTTTTATCACGCTGTTGGCACATACCGACGGCGTGGAAGCGGCCAAAGCATTTGTTGAGTCGATTCGCGCCGAGCACCCTGATGCCCGCCACCACTGCGTGGCGTGGGTCGCGGGCAGGCCGGACGATTCGCAGCAGCTAGGTTTCTCTGATGATGGTGAACCCGCTGGCACGGCCGGTAAGCCGATGCTGGCGCAGCTGATGGGCAGCGGCGTTGGCGAAATTACCGCCGTGGTGGTGCGCTACTACGGCGGTATCCTTTTAGGCACCGGAGGGTTGGTGAAGGCCTACGGTGGCGGAGTTCAGCAGGCGCTTAATCTACTGACTACGCAGATCAAAACGCCGCTAACCGAATATACTCTGTTATGCGAATACGGGCAGTTGGCGGGCGTTGAGGCGCTGGTTGGGCAGTATGCCGGCCAGATCGTGGACAGCGACTATCAGGCGTCCGTTATGCTCCGTGTGGCGCTTCCGCAGGCAAAAGTGCCTGATTTTTCCGCAAAGCTGGCGGATTTTAGTCGTGGTTCATTGCATTTGTTAGCGATTGACGAATAATCCCCCTCCTGACTTTTTAGATTATCAAAGGACGCGCCGGAAATGCATTTTCGTGCCATTACTCGAATTGTTGGACTTCTGGTCATCTTATTCTCGGGGACGATGATCCTGCCGGGTTTAGTGGCTCTGATTTACCGCGATGGCGCCGGGCGCGCATTTACCCAGACATTCTTCGTGGCGCTAGCGATTGGTTCGCTGCTGTGGTGGCCGAACCGCCGGGAGAAGGGCGAACTGAAATCGCGTGAAGGATTTCTGATTGTTGTCCTGTTCTGGACCGTGCTGGGCAGCGTGGGTGCGCTGCCGTTTATCTTCTCTGAACAGCCTAACCTCACGGTAACCGATGCGTTCTTTGAATCGTTCTCGGGGTTAACCACGACCGGTGCGACCACGCTGGTGGGGCTGGACTCATTGCCTCACGCGATACTCTTCTACCGGCAGATGCTGCAGTGGTTTGGTGGGATGGGGATCATTGTGCTGGCGGTGGCGATTCTCCCTATCCTCGGCGTCGGTGGGATGCAGCTGTATCGGGCGGAAATGCCCGGGCCGCTGAAAGATAATAAAATGCGCCCGCGTATTGCCGAAACGGCGAAAACCCTATGGCTTATTTATGTGCTGCTCACCGTTGCCTGCGCGCTGGCCCTCTGGTTCGCCGGAATGCCGGCGTTTGACGCCATCGGCCATAGCTTTGCTACCATCGCCATCGGCGGCTTCTCTACCCATGATGCGAGCGTGGGCTTCTTTAATAGTCCAACCATCAATACCATTATTGCGGTCTTCCTGCTGATCTCCGGCTGTAACTACGGCCTGCACTTCTCTTTATTAAGCGGACGTAGCCTGAAGGTGTACTGGCGCGATCCGGAGTTCCGCATGTTTATCGGTGTGCAACTGACGCTGGTGGTGATCTGTACGCTGGTGCTGTGGTTCCACAATATTTATGCATCGGCGGTGACCACGCTTAACCAGGCGTTCTTTCAGGTGGTATCAATGGCGACGACCGCTGGGTTCACCACCGACAGTATTGCGCGCTGGCCGTTATTCCTGCCGGTACTGCTGCTGTGTTCCGCCTTTATTGGCGGCTGCGCCGGTTCCACCGGTGGTGGCCTGAAGGTCATTCGTATTCTGCTGCTGTTCAAACAGGGGAACCGTGAGCTGAAGCGTCTGGTCCACCCGAACGCGGTGTATAGCATCAAGCTCGGCAACCGTGCGCTGCCGGAACGTATTCTTGAAGCGGTATGGGGATTCTTCTCTGCCTATGCGCTGGTGTTTATTGTCAGCATGCTGGCGATTATCGCCACCGGCGTGGATGACTTCTCGGCGTTTGCCTCGGTTGTGGCGACGCTGAACAACCTCGGGCCAGGGCTGGGCGTGGTAGCGGATAACTTTGCCAGCATGAACCCGGTGGCGAAGTGGATCCTGATCGCGAACATGCTGTTTGGTCGTCTGGAGGTCTTCACCTTACTGGTGCTCTTTACCCCGACATTCTGGCGCGAATAACAGGAGTTAGCGTTGAAAACATTAATGCTCTTTTCTACCCGTGATGGGCAGACGCGCGAAATTGCCGCCCATCTTTGCTCGCAGCTGAGCGAGCTTGATGTCGAGACGGCGATGGTGGACTTACACCGTACGGATAGCGTGGACTGGGCGCAGTATGACCGGGTGATTATCGGCGCTTCCATTCGCTATGGGCATTTTCATCCCGCGCTTGACCGTTTTGTGAAAAAGCATGCGGCCGCGCTGCAGGCGATCCCTGGCGCTTTCTTTGCGGTAAACCTGGTTGCGCGTAAGCCAGAGAAGCGTTCGCCGCAGACCAATAGCTACACGCGTAAGTTCCTGCTGCGTTCTCCATGGCAGCCGGATGCCTGTGCGGTATTTGCGGGCGCCTTACGTTATCCGCGCTACGGCTGGTTCGACCGCTTTATGATCCGTCTGATAATGAAGATGACCGGCGGGGAAACGGATACACGCAAAGAAGTGGTATATACCGACTGGGAGCAGGTGTCCGCGTTTGCTAAGGAAATCGCGCAACTTTCGCGCAAATAGGGCGCTAATTCGGCTGATTGCCTGGAAAGTGAGCGAACAAAAAGTTTTTTAATATTTATGCTTGCGGGTTCTCATTTTCTCCCTATAATGCGGCCCCACTGAGACGGAACAACGGCAAACAAGCCGCCGGGTCAGCGAGGTTCTCCTGAGAATCTCGGCAGAGAAAAGCGAAA
>NZ_JAPKIA010000022.1:0-101951 GCF_036759865.1 Kluyvera genomosp. 2 | reverse complement strand
CTTTCGCTCACTGTTGCGAGGTGGCGTATATTACGCTTTCCTCTTTCAGAGTCAACCCTGATTTTCAGGATTTTTTCTCTTCAACCGAACCGGCTATTTAGTGTGAAGTGATTCACGTTTGCCGTCTCAGTGGGTGCGCATTATAGGGAACTTTGCTTTTTGCACAACCCCTTTTCTCAACTTTTTTTCTAAGTGTCGTTTTTTCACACTTTTCGCGCTGTAAGTGTTCAATTTGCTTAATTTTTGAGATGAGAAACCGACAAATTGAGCTGATAATGAACAGCTATTCCACCATGACACCGTTTTAATGAGGTAAACATGTCAGCCGTTTTACGCCGCTATAAAGATTTATTCCCCGTCATCGGCGATCGCGTGATGATTGATCCTACCTGCGCGATCGTAGGTGACGTCCGCCTGGCCGACGATGTCAGCATCTGGCCACTGGTTGTCGCACGCGGCGACGTTAACTACATCCAGATCGGCGCGCGCAGCAATATTCAGGACGGCAGCGTGCTCCATGTGACGCATAAGTCAGAAAAGAACCCGGTAGGCAATCCGCTGATCGTCGGCGAAGACGTTACCGTCGGTCATAAAGTGATGCTGCACGGCTGCACCATTGGTAATCGGGTATTGGTCGGTATGGGTTCTATTCTACTGGACGGCGTAATCGTTGAAGACGACGTCATGATTGGTGCTGGTAGCCTGGTGCCTCAGCATAAACGTCTGGAAAGCGGTTATCTTTATCTGGGAAGCCCGGTCAAACAGATTCGACCGTTGAAAGAGGCCGAACTGGAAGGATTGCGCTATTCGGCCAATAACTATGTGAAGTGGAAAGACGACTATCTGGATCAGGAAAGCCAGACCCAGCCCTGATCGTCCTCCTGTTGGTCGCGAATAAGATCGCTGGCTTCTTCTTCCAGATCCCAGCGATTCTCGCTAAACAGCGCCAGCCACTGCCGAGGTTCGTCCCCGCCAAAGCGACGAACCATGGTTTCCGCACTTAAAGCACACATTAACTGCATACCATTCACCAGCGCTGGAAAACAAACCGCCTGGAGGTCAGCACGCCACTCTTCGCGGTCAGGAAACTGGATCGCCTGATTCATGCGCCTAGCTCACGTTTGAGAGATGCAATGACCGGTTCAACGTCTGGTAAAACGCCATGCCACAGCAGAACCGCATGCGCCGCCTGGCCCACCAGCATCCCTAATCCATCTGCATAACGTTTTGCGCCATGCTGAATGCACCAGGCCAGAAAGGCCGTATTACCCTTTTGATAAAACATGTCGTAACAGCAAACCTGCGGGCCCACCAACGACGCCGGAATTGATGGTATCTCACCTGAAATTCCGCTGGATGTCGCATTAATGATCAGATCAAATGCATGCTCAGCTAGCTCAGACATCGGCTGCGCGCTCACGCTGCCGGTATGACGAAACAGTTCAGCGAGCGTTTGCGCTCTCGCATATGTACGGTTAGTGATGGTGACATGGCAGTCGAGCGAGAGCAGCGGCAACAGCACGCCGCGCGCCGCGCCACCAGCACCAATCAGTAAAACACGACAGCCCGGTTTAATCAGATGAAGCCGTTCCAGATCGCTCAACAGGCCGATGCCGTCGGTGTTATCACCGAGAATACGCCCATCATCGAGACGCTTGAGCGTATTGACTGCGCCTGCCAGAGCGGCGCGCTCAGTCAGCTCGTCGGCACGAGCGAATGCTTCTTCTTTAAAAGGAACCGTAACGTTCGCCCCTTTACCGCCCTGCTGGAAAAAGGCTTCCAGCGTCGGAACAAAACAATCTAACGGCGCCAGCATGCGGCCATACGGGTGCGCAATCTTGAGCTGTTCGGCAAACTGCTGATGAATAAACGGCGATTTGCTGTGTGCAATCGGGTTACCAAAAACGACGTAGCTTTCCATACGTTACCCCTGGCGAAAACGTTCACCCGTCAGGGCATCAAGAATTTCTGACGGATTCATCCGCCCCCCGGTTGGCGCATCAACAACGGGGAAGTCATCGCCAAATTGCGTGAGCACTTCCGCCGTAGTGCGGCACGGAGGCAGACCCGTCAGGTTAGCACTGGTCGACACCAGTGGTTTACCATAGGCCTTGCAGAGCGCAATCACGACAGGGTGATCGGTAACACGCACGGCCAGAGAGTTAAAGCGGCCGGTCAGCCAGGCAGGCGTCGTTGGCTTCGCCGGGAAGACAAACGTCACCGGCCCCGGCCAGCGAGCGAAGACCGTTGCGCGCTGCGCTTCGGTTAGCAGGCTGTCGTCAATATACGGTTGGAGCTGTTCAAAGCTAGCGGCAATGAGGATTAATCCTTTTTCAACCGGGCGCTGCTTCAGCGCCAGCAGACGCATAACCGCTTCTTCACTATCAGGATCGCAGCCGACGCCGAACACGGCTTCGGTCGGATAAGCGATGACTTCTTTATTATTCAGAGCAACAACCGCACGCTGTACGGCCTCTGAGGGCAGGTTTTTATTCACTGATTTGTTTCGCCGGAACCGGCTTTCCACATTGTTTACTGGCACAAAAACGTTTTACGCCCTGCGCCGTTTTCTTTTCGATAAGCAGCGGGTAGTGGCACTCAGGGCACTCTCCCGCAACCGGAGTGAAGTTAATGACGAACTGACATTCCGGATAGCGATCGCAAGAATGAAAGGTTTTGCCATAGCGGGAACGACGCTGCACCAGCTTGCCTTGCTGACAGGCCGGACAGGAAATTGCCGTTTCATCTGGCTTATCAATAACTTCAGTATGCTCACATTCCGGATACTGGCTACATCCGATGAACATACCAAAACGCCCTTGACGCAGCACCAGCACGGCACCACACGCGGGACACAGCTGCCCCTCCAGAATCTTCACGATATGTCCGTCCGCCTGGCTTTTCAGGGGACGGACATAATCGCATTCCGGATAATGAGAGCAGCCCAGGAACGGCCCATGCTTGCCGGACCGTATGACCAGTTCGGCCCCGCACTGTGGGCAGGGCTCGTGTTTAGGCACCGAAAACAGTGCTGATTTGACCATAACAACTCTTGATGCCGCATAATGAATTAATGCAGCATACCTTCATTCGTCTCGAAGAGTAATTCTTCCATTTGTTGATACGCGTTTTCACAGCCTGGAAGATTGAATAGCACCATTAAAATGACCCATTTCAGCTCTTCCAGCTCAAACTCTGCGGTATCCAGAGCCATCACGCGCTCAATAACCATTTCCCGCGTTTCGAGGTTTAGCACCTGAATCTGCTCGAGAAATAACAGGAACCCGCGACAGCTGGCATCCAGACGTTGGCTCTCTTCCTGAGTAAAAATACGCACGGAGAGAGGATCGGACGCAAGTTGCATCGGTTCAGCGAGGCCTTCCTGATAGTCGGCGAGCTTTTCCAGCCATATCAGCGCGTTGAAGATATCTTCACGTTCGAACCCTGCATCGGTGAGATCCCGAGTCAGTTTGTCCTGATCTACGCGCATGTCTGTTTCGTTATGGATGTAGGTCTCAAACAAATACATTAGTACGTCGAACATGGCCTGCCCTCCTTAATCGGACATAGCCGCCGGGTACAGCTGCGATCCATCCTGCTAACTCCAGTTCAAGTAGCTGGGCCACGGTCACTGGCACAGGTTGGCCGGCACGTTCAGCGACGACGTCAACAGGTGTTACCTCATCTCCTACGTTAGCCAGGAGCTCAGGAAATGGCAATGCTACGGATTCCTTATCTGCACAATAATTTGTCATTTCGGCACAATCAGGCAACTGTTTGTTTAGGCCCTGAAAAAATGCCAGAACATCTTCAGGCTCCGTCACCATCACGGCGCCCTGTTTAATCAGCCAATGTGGCCCTTCCATTCCCGGGTGGCCGATCGGGCCTGGAATGGCGAAAACCTCTCTGCCTTGCTCAAGCGCACAGCGTGCAGTCACTAACGAACCACTGCGCAGCGCCGCCTCCACAACCAGCACGCCATGGCTTAGCCCGCTGATGATGCGATTTCGTCGTGGGAAATGGTACGGCGCAGGCGTAGCCGCCAGAGGGAATTCAGACACCAGCGCGCCGCCGCACGCAACAATATCGTCAGCCAGAGCACGATGCCGACGAGGATAAATATGGTTCAGCCCGCTGCCAAGGACGGCGATCGTACCGCCTCCCGCCCGCAGCGCACCACGATGAGCCACGCCGTCAATACCCAGAGCCAGCCCGCTGGTAATCGTCATGCCGCGTTTTACCAACGCTTCGCAAAGATAGCGCCCCCAACGTTCACCATAGAGTGAATGCTGCCGGCTGCCGACAACGGCAAGCTGCGGCGACGACAGCAGCGGCAAATTGCCGCGCACGCACAACACCGCCGGATAATCAGCAATCGATCGCAGCGCCTCTGGATAGCGTGGCGAATCCGCATAGAGAAGATGGTTGCCTGGTTCTGCGAGCCAGCGGTTGGCCTCAACCATCTCAGTTGAGGAAAAAGCGAAAAAGCGCTCAGCCTGTTTCACGGTAAAGCCCAGCGAACAAAGCGTCTGGCGGGTAATAGCGGCCTGCTGGCGCAGCGCGCACAGCACATGCAGCATACCGTCGCCGTATAAATCATTTACCTTCAACAAACGAAAGGCCAATTCCTCGGGTGACATCCTTTCCCCCTTGCCACATGCGGCATGAGCAATCTTTGCGATTGGTCAGTGACTCTGTCAATTAGAGGGGGTTTTGTCTAGAATAGAGGTAATAATGTTTCCTACTCCTGAACAGAACTCTGGATATTTATGGCAGTTTTGCAAGTATTACATATCCCGGACGAGCGTCTTCGCAAAGTCGCCGCCCCGGTAAAAGAAGTAAATGACGAAATTCAGCGTATTGTCGACGATATGTTCGAAACCATGTACGCCGAAGAAGGTATTGGCCTGGCCGCGACCCAGGTCGATATTCATCAGCGTATTATCGTTATCGATGTTTCTGAGAATCGTGACGAGCAGCTGGTGCTGATCAACCCGGAGCTGCTGGAAAAAGACGGCGATACAGGTATTGAAGAAGGCTGTCTGTCTATTCCCGAGCAGCGTGCACTCGTACCGCGCGCCGAGCGTGTTAAAATTCGCGCTATCGGCCGTGACGGTAAGCCGTTTGAACTGGAAGCCGATGGCCTGCTGGCTATCTGTATTCAGCACGAGATGGACCACCTGGTCGGTAAGCTGTTTATCGATTATCTGTCGCCGTTAAAACAGCAGCGTATTCGTCAGAAAGTTGAAAAACTGGATCGCCTGAACGCGCGTGCCTAAGGATAAGGATTAACGTGTCAGACTCCCTACGTATTATTTTCGCGGGTACGCCCGATTTTGCAGCGCGTCATCTTGACGCGCTGCTGTCGTCTGAGCATCAGGTCGTTGGCGTGTTTACCCAGCCCGATCGCCCTGCCGGTCGCGGCAAGAAGCTGATGCCGAGCCCGGTCAAAGTCCTGGCAGAAGAGAAAGGGATCCCCGTCTTCCAGCCGGTTTCCCTGCGCCCAGAAGAAAACCAGAAGCTGGTTGCTGACCTGCAGGCCGACGTCATGGTCGTGGTCGCCTACGGGCTCATCCTGCCGAAAGCCGTGCTGGCGATGCCACGCCTCGGCTGCATCAACGTTCACGGTTCCCTGCTGCCGCGCTGGCGCGGCGCGGCGCCGATTCAGCGCTCGCTATGGGCCGGTGACAGCGAAACAGGCGTCACCATCATGCAGATGGACGTAGGTCTGGACACTGGCGACATGCTGCACAAGCTTTCCTGCCCGATTACCGCTGACGATACTAGCGCCAGTCTGTATGACAAGCTGGCTGAACTCGGCCCACAGGGTCTGCTGCATACGTTGCATCTGCTGGCCACCGGTACGGCGAAGCCTGAAGTTCAGGATGAAGCGCTGGTGAGCTATGCCGAAAAGCTCAGCAAAGAAGAAGCCCGGGTAGACTGGACGCTGGGCGCTGCTCAGCTAGAACGCTGCATCCGCGCCTTTAACCCATGGCCGATGAGCTATATCGTCATTGACGAACAGCCGGTCAAAATCTGGCAAGCAACGGTAATTGATAAGCCTGCAAACGCCGAGCCAGGGACCATTCTTGAAGCCAGCCGCCAGGGGATACAGGTCGCCACAGGTGACGGCATCCTGAATCTTCTCTCGCTGCAGCCAGCAGGTAAGAAAGCCATGAGCGCCCAGGATCTGCTGAATTCACGCCGGGAGTGGTTCGAGCCCGGAAACCGTCTGCTCTGACGGTTCGTACCTTTTTAAAGCCCGGAGTCTCCGGGCATTTTTATTTTTACGGTTATGAAAAAATATCTTAATTTACGCAGTATGGCGGCCCAGGCCGTTGAACAGGTTGTCGAAAAAGGGCAGTCTCTAAGCAACGTGCTACCGGCATTACAGCAAAAAGTGGCCGATAAAGATAAAGCGCTGCTGCAGGAACTGTGCTTCGGCGTGCTGCGCACGCTTTCGCAGCTTGAGTGGATGATCCAACAGCTGATGGAACGCCCGATGACGGGCAAACAGCGCACGGTTCACTACCTGATCATGGTTGGTTTTTACCAGCTGCTGCATACCCGTATTCCCCCACACGCCGCGCTGGCCGAAACCGTTGAGGGTGCGGTCGTCATTAAGCGTCCTCAGTTGAAAGGGCTAATCAACGGCGTGCTGCGTCAGTTCCAGCGCCGCCAGGAAGAGCTACTGGCCGAATTCGCGCAAAGCGATTTGCGTTTCCTTCATCCTTCCTGGCTGGTGAAGCGTATTAAGTCTGCCTATCCCCAGCAGTGGGAAGCCATTCTCGAGGCCAATAATCAGCGCCCGCCAATGTGGTTGCGCGTCAACCGCAACCATCATACGCGTGACGCCTGGCTTGGCCTGCTCGCGGAAGCCGGCATGACGGGTTACCCCCATCCAGAGTATCCGGATGCCGTGCGTCTGGAAACGCCAGCACCCGTGCACGCCTTGCCGGGGTTTGACGAAGGCTGGGTGACCGTACAGGATGCGTCCGCTCAAGGGTGTATAAACTATCTGCTGCCGGAAAACGGCGAACAGATCCTCGATCTGTGCTGTGCGCCCGGCGGTAAAACAACTCATATTCTGGAAGTCGCACCACAGGCCGATGTTATGGCGGTGGACGTCGATGAAAAGCGGCTTTCACGCGTTTATGACAACCTGAAGCGCCTGGGAATGAAAGCGACGGTAAAACAAGGCGATGGTCGTTATCCTGAGCAATGGTGCGGCGAGCAGCAGTTCGATCGTATTCTGCTGGATGCGCCGTGTTCTGCGACCGGCGTCATTCGCCGCCACCCTGATATTAAATGGCTGCGCCGGGATCGAGACATCGCCGAGCTGGCCCAGCTACAGGCCGAAATACTCAATGCCACCTGGGCGCATCTGAAACCAGGCGGTACGCTGGTGTACGCCACCTGCTCCATTCTGCCGGAAGAAAACCAACAGCAAATTGCCGCATTCCTGGCCCGTACGCCGGATGCCGTACTCTGCGAGACCGGCACGCCCGAGCAGCCAGGCCGCCAGAATTTACCCGGTGCCGAAGAAGGTGATGGCTTCTTCTACGCTAAGCTAATCAAAAAGTAATGAGATAACGGGTAGCAACTGATGAAAATTATCATTCTGGGCGCCGGACAAGTCGGCGGCACGCTGGCGGAAAACCTGGTCGGGGAAAACAACGACATCACCATCGTTGACACCAACGGCGAGCGCCTGCGCAGCCTGCAGGACAAATTCGACCTCCGCGTTGTGCAAGGCCATGCCTCACATCCTCGCGTGCTGCGCGAGGCGGGTGCTGACGATGCCGATATGCTGGTTGCTGTGACCAGTTCGGATGAAACGAATATGGTCGCCTGCCAGGTCGCCTACTCATTATTCAATACGCCTAACCGTATCGCACGAATCCGCTCACCGGACTATGTGCGCGACGCCGATAAGCTGTTCCAGAGCGACGCCGTACCGATCGACCATCTCATCGCGCCTGAGCAGCTGGTCATTGACAACATCTACCGCCTGATCGAATACCCGGGTGCGCTGCAGGTCGTCAATTTCGCCGAAGGCAAGGTCAGCCTGGCAGTAGTGAAGGCGTATTACGGTGGCCCGCTGGTGGGTAATGCCCTGTCGACTATGCGCGAGCATATGCCGCACATTGATACCCGCGTGGCGGCCATCTTCCGTCATGATCGCCCTATTCGTCCGCAGGGTTCCACTATCGTGGAAGCCGGGGATGAAGTGTTCTTTATTGCCGCATCACAGCATATTCGCGCGGTCATGAGCGAGCTTCAGCGGCTGGAAAAACCGTATAAGCGCATCATGCTGGTTGGCGGCGGCAATATCGGCGCCGGCCTGGCACGCCGTCTGGAAAAAGATTACAGCGTGAAGCTGATTGAACGTAATCAGCAGCGCGCGGCCGAACTGGCAGAGAAGCTGCAAAATACCATCGTCTTCTTTGGTGATGCATCGGATCAAGAGCTGCTGGCGGAAGAGCATATCGATCAAGTTGATCTGTTCATCGCCGTCACCAACGACGATGAAGCGAATATCATGTCCGCAATGCTGGCCAAGCGGATGGGCGCCAAAAAAGTGATGGTGTTGATCCAACGCCGCGCCTATGTCGATCTGGTTCAGGGCAGCGTTATCGATATTGCGATCTCGCCACAGCAGGCCACGATCTCTGCGCTGCTGAGCCACGTGCGCAAAGCGGATATTGTTGGCGTCTCGTCACTGCGTCGTGGCGTTGCCGAGGCAATTGAAGCCGTTGCTCACGGTGATGAAAGCACATCGCGGGTGGTTGGGCGCGTGATTGACGAAATCAAACTGCCGCCGGGTACGATTATCGGCGCAGTGGTCCGCGGGAATGACGTTATGATTGCCAATGATAATTTGCGCATTGAACAAGGCGATCACGTCATTATGTTCCTGACCGACAAAAAATATATTTCCGACGTAGAGCGATTGTTCCAGCCCAGCCCCTTCTTCCTTTAATTTTCCAAAGGCGCTCAAAAGGGCGCCTTTTTATTAACCCTCTCATATTTCAGGGTTAATTAATGCCGTCATATTTATTATCACCAATGGAAATTAGATAAACATTTGTTAAACTTATAAACGTCAGCTAGCACAAGGGAGAATAAAATGAGCATTATTAAAGAGTTTCGCGAATTCGCGATGCGGGGAAATGTTGTTGATTTGGCAGTGGGTGTCATTATTGGTGCGGCGTTTGGCAAGATTGTGTCATCTCTCGTCGCAGACATCATCATGCCGCCGCTGGGTCTTTTAATCGGTGGGATTGATTTCAAACAGTTTGCAGTGACGCTGCGTGACGCACAGGGTGATATTCCTGCCGTGGTCATGCATTACGGCGTATTCATCCAGAACGTATTTGATTTTATTATTGTCGCTTTCGCTATCTTTATGGCCATTAAGCTGATGAACAAGCTTAACCGTAAGAAAGAAGAACCGGCTGCCGCTCCGGCGCCAACAAAAGAAGAAGTGCTGCTGTCCGAAATTCGCGATCTGCTGAAAGAACAGAATAACCGTTCTTAATCAGGCCGCAGAAAGCAGAAAGCCAGTGGTAAAAAAGCACATTGCTTGTTTGCCACTGGCCTCCCAACCATATTGTTTACCGTGTTTTTCCTTACGTAAGTAGCTCCCTTTCCCTTTTTTGTTTTTCTCAACGCGCTGACGAAACAGCGGGTCATGCAACAGCGCTTCAAGCGCATTATCTTTAATCTGCCCCTTCGTATGCTGATAGCGGCTCATAAAATATCTCCAGTTGGGGTTATTGATACGCGGCGAGTGTAGATCTCATGGTTCAAAAATTCAACAATGATTTCACGACGCCCCAGCGCCCTGTTCAAGAATACTGAGAATGGAGCAAAATTCACTGCTGTGCGCGCTTCCACAGCAGGCATCATTCAGCTGTTTGAGCGCGTGCTGCATCGACTGCAGCTCTTCAATACGCAACTCCACTTCGCTGAGTCTGGCCTGGACAATGCTCTTAGATTCCTGGCAGGTATGGTGTTCCGGATCCACACGGATCGACAACAATTCGCGGATCGATTCGAGTGTAAAACCAAGCTGCCGCGCATAACGAATGAACTTCAGACGTTGAAGATCGTCGGCAGTATAGAGCCTGAACCCGCCTTCGGTGCGTACATCATGGCTCATCATCTGCTGCTTTTCATAATAACGGACGGTGTCAGGCGTGACGCCTGCCTGTTTTGCCAGCTCGCCAATTCGGTACATTGCTACTCCTCGTTAATTTTTTGCATGAGTTTATCGGCATAATCACCGCGCAAAAACTCGGTGCTCAGTCCCGCCTGCTGGAGCTTTAGCTCCATCAGCGCCAGCCTACGGCTCAGCTCATGGTAACGCCCGTCCTCCCGACGAATGCCTTTCAGCAGGTCGGCCAGCGCCATCGCCTCTTTACGTTGTTCAAGCTCAGGAGGTAAACAGCCTGCATTCTTCAACAGCCGGTAGCCGGAACGCAGTTCTGCCGGTACGGCGGAATCATCATCTAGGCTCAGAGGTTCACCCTGACCAGGAAGGTTATCAAATTCGCCTTTACGCTGGGCATCGCTGATATGACGTTCAGCCCATTGGTCCAGTAGCCACATCATTCGACTCCGTTGAATTGAACAAAAACAATACGGCTATTGTAGATAGGATGGGGGAAGAGGGGATATAAAAAAACCCGCCGAGGCGGGTTTTTTTACTTTACTGCAAATTACTCTGCAGCTGCTTCTGCTTTCGGCTCAGCACGATCAACCAGCTCGATGTATGCCATCGGCGCGTTGTCGCCTGCACGGAAGCCACACTTCAGAATGCGAGTGTAACCACCGGTACGGCTCGCGAAACGCGGGCCCAGCTCGTTAAACAGTTTTGCCACGATCTCGTTATCACGAGTACGGGCGAATGCCAGACGACGATTAGCAACGCTATCAGTCTTGGCAAGAGTAATCAGCGGCTCAACTACGCGACGCAGTTCTTTCGCTTTAGGCAGGGTCGTCTTGATGATTTCATGACGAACCAGAGAACCTGCCATGTTGCGGAACATAGCCTGGCGATGGCTGCTGTTGCGGTTCAGTTGACGACCACTCTTACGATGGCGCATGACCTTATCCTTCTCAGTAAAACCTTAACCTGTGATCCGGTTACTCGTCAGCAATGCTTGCCGGCGGCCAGTTTTCCAGGCGCATGCCCAGAGACAGACCACGTGAAGCCAGCACGTCTTTAATCTCGGTAAGAGATTTTTTACCCAGGTTCGGCGTTTTCAGCAACTCAACCTCGGTACGCTGTACCAGATCACCGATATAGTGGATAGCTTCTGCCTTGAGGCAGTTAGCAGAGCGGACAGTCAATTCCAGATCGTCAACAGGGCGCAGCAGGATCGGATCGAATTCTGGTTTCTCTTCTTTCACTTCCGGCTGACGTACATCACGTAAATCAACGAAAGCTTCCAGTTGTTCTGCCAGGATGGTTGCCGCACGACGAATCGCCTCTTCAGGATCGATTGTGCCGTTGGTTTCCATTTCGATGACCAGCTTGTCCAGGTCGGTACGCTGTTCTACACGCGCTGCTTCAACATTGTAGGCAATACGCTCTACAGGGCTGTAGCAGGCGTCGACCAACAGACGGCCGATCGGGCGCTCATCTTCTTCCGAATGAATTCGGGCAGAAGCCGGCACATAACCGCGACCGCGCTGAACTTTGATACGCATGCTAATAGCGGCGTTCTCATCGGTCAGGTGGCAGATCACGTGCTGCGGCTTGACGATTTCGACATCCCCATCATGGGTGATATCGGCTGCGGTCACAGGGCCAATGCCAGATTTATTCAAGGTAAGAATAACTTCATCTTTACCCTGAACTCTCACCGCCAGCCCTTTCAGGTTGAGCAGGATTTCAAGGATATCTTCCTGAACGCCTTCTTTGGTGCTGTACTCATGAAGTACACCATCAATCTCAACCTCGGTCACCGCGCAACCCGGCATCGATGAGAGCAGAATACGGCGCAGTGCGTTACCCAGAGTATGGCCAAAGCCACGCTCTAAAGGCTCAAGGGTCACCTTGGCGTGCGTCGAACTCACTTGCTCGATATCTACCAGGCGCGGTTTTAGAAACTCTGTCACAGAACCCTGCATTGTGTCCTCTCTTTGGTACTAAGCTTTACTTGGAGTAAAGCTCGACGATCAGGTGTTCGTTAATGTCCGCAGACAGATCAGAACGCTCAGGCTGACGCTTGAACGTGCCTTCCATCTTGCCAGCATCAACTTCCAGCCAGGTTGGCTTTTCACGCTGTTCAGCCAGCTCCAGAGCGGCTTTAACGCGAGATTGCTTTTTCGCTTTCTCACGGATGCTAACAACGTCATTCGCTTTAACCTGATAAGAAGCGATGTTAACAACACGACCGTTTACCATGATTGCTTTATGGCTAACCAGCTGACGTGCTTCTGCACGAGTGGCGCCGAAGCCCATACGGTATACTACGTTGTCCAGACGACCTTCCAGCAGAGCCAACAGGTTTTCACCGGTGTTGCCTTTCAGACGTGCTGCTTCTTTGTAATAGTTACGGAACTGACGCTCCAGCACGCCGTAGATACGACGAACTTTCTGCTTTTCACGCAACTGCACACCATAGTCAGACAGACGCGGTTTACGCGCACCGTGCTGGCCAGGAGCTTGTTCAATTTTACACTTGGTATCGATCGCGCGAACGCCAGACTTAAGGAATAAGTCGGTGCCCTCACGACGGCTCAGCTTGAGCTTAGGACCCAAATATCTTGCCATTTTCTTTCTCCAACAAACCTGGAAAACGAAGCGTTATACGCGACGTTTCTTCGGCGGACGACAACCGTTATGAGGGATCGGAGTCACATCAGTAATATTAGTGATGCGGAAACCAGCGGCGTTCAGAGCACGAATAGTAGATTCGCGGCCTGGACCCGGACCTTTAACCATAACTTCCAGATTCTTGATGCCGTATTCTTTAACGGCGTCAGCGCAACGCTCTGCTGCAACCTGAGCTGCAAACGGAGTGGATTTACGCGAACCACGGAAACCGGAACCACCGGCTGTTGCCCAACCCAGCGCGTTACCCTGACGATCAGTAATGGTAACGATGGTGTTGTTGAAAGAAGCATGGATATGAGCCACGCCGTCAGAGACTTGCTTTCTTACACGTTTACGTGCACGAATTGGTGCCTTTGCCATTATTCAATCACCCCGATTATTTCTTGATCGGTTTGCGCGGACCCTTACGGGTACGTGCGTTGGTCTTGGTACGCTGACCGCGAACCGGGAGACCACGACGATGACGCAAACCGCGATAGCAACCAAGATCCATCAGGCGCTTGATGCTCATGCTAATTTCACGGCGCAGATCACCTTCAACGACAAATTTGGCAACTTCGTCACGCAGCGTGTCGATTTGTCCTTCAGACAGCTCACTGATCTTAACATTTTCAGCGATACCCGCTGCAGCCAGAATGGCTTTAGAACGGGTCTTACCGACGCCGTAGATCGAGGTTAACGCGATCACAGCATGTTTCTGATCAGGAATGTTAATGCCTGCTATACGGGCCACTATGCACTCCTACTATTTAATATGTACGCACCATGCTGAAAAGCCCGTTTTCAGGATACTCAAATGGAAACGTACAGACATACAAAAGATTGGCTGGCTAATCTAGCCAGCTCAACCCAACTTTGCAAGAAAAATATGCGAAAAAATCAGCCTTGGCGCTGTTTATGCTTCGGCTCGGCACTGCAAATCACACGGATGACACCATCACGCTTAACGATTTTGCAGTTACGGCATAATTTCTTGACGGAAGCACGAACTTTCATTTTTACTCTCCGTAACTTCTCGGGCGACCAATTAACGGCCGTAGCCTTTCAGGTTCGCCTTCTTCAATGCAGACTCGTACTGACTTGACATCATCAGAGTTTGCACTTGAGCCATAAAGTCCATAATCACGACAACAACGATCAGTAGCGATGTCCCACCGAAGTAGAACGGCACTTTCATTGCATCACGCATGAACTCCGGGATCAGGCAGATAAAAGTAATATACAATGCACCAACGAGTGTCAGGCGAGTCATTACTTTATCGATATACTTCGCCGTTTGCTCTCCCGGACGAATTCCTGGTACAAATGCACCGGACTTCTTCAGGTTATCTGCTGTTTCACGCGGGTTGAAGACCAACGCCGTGTAGAAGAAACAGAAGAAGATGATTGCAGACGCATAGAGTAACACATAAAGCGGTTGCCCAGGCTGCAAATACAGCGAAATTGTTGTCAGCCAGTTCCAACCGGTACCGCCCCCGAACCATGACGCGATGGTCGCAGGGAACAGAATAATACTGGAAGCGAAGATTGCCGGGATTACCCCTGCCATATTCACTTTCAGCGGTAAATGTGTGCTCTGTGCAGCATAGACACGACGACCCTGCTGACGTTTCGCGTAGTTTACCACAATGCGGCGTTGACCACGTTCAACAAATACAACAAAGAACGTCACTGCAAACACTAATACTGCAACCAACAGCAACAGGAGGAAGTGCAGGTCGCCTTGACGCGCTTGCTCGATAGTATGGGCAATGGCTGGCGGGAGTCCCGCAACGATACCAGCGAAGATAATGATCGAGATACCGTTACCGATACCGCGTTCAGTGATCTGTTCGCCGAGCCACATCAGGAACATGGTCCCTGTAACCAGACTTACAACAGCGGTGAAATAGAATGCAAAGCCTGGATTGATTACCAGGCCCTGCATACCAGGCATATTCGGCAGACCGGTAGCAATACCGATCGACTGGAATATCGCCAGCACCAGAGTACCGTAGCGGGTGTACTGGCTGATCTTACGACGACCAGACTCCCCTTCTTTCTTGATTTCAGCCAGCGTTGGATGAACCACCGTCAGCAGCTGGATAATGATCGACGCCGAAATATACGGCATGATCCCCAGAGCAAAAATAGAAGCACGGCTGAGAGCACCACCAGAGAACATGTTGAACATTTCAATGATGGTGCCTCGCTGTTGCTCAAGCAGTTTGGCAAGTACAGCGGCATCAATACCAGGGATCGGAATAAAAGAGCCAATACGGAACACAATAAGCGCACCGATTACAAACAACAGTCTGCGTTTCAGCTCGCCTAAGCCACCTTTGGCACTTTGAAAATCTAATCCCGGTTGTTTAGCCATCTGCTACTTATTCCTCGATTTTACCGCCAGCAGCTTCGATAGCAGCACGAGCGCCTTTAGTAACACGCAGGCCACGAACAGTTACCGGAGTAGAAACTTCACCAGCCAGGATCACTTTCGCGAACTCGATCTGGACACCGATAATGTTAGCTGCTTTCAGCGTGTTCAGGTCAACAATACCGCCTTCCACTTTCGCCAGGTCAGACAGACGGATTTCCGCTGTGATCGCTGCTTTGCGAGAAGTGAAGCCGAATTTCGGCAGACGACGGTACAGAGGCATCTGACCACCCTCGAAACCACGACGTACGCCACCGCCAGAACGAGACTTCTGACCTTTGTGACCACGACCGCCGGTTTTACCGAGGCCAGAACCGATACCACGACCCAGACGGCGACCCGCCTTTTTAGAGCCTTCGGCCGGAGACAGAGTATTTAAACGCATCTCTTACTCCTCAACTTTAACCATGAAGTAAACCGCGTTGACCATACCGCGAACAGCAGGAGTATCCTCGCGCTCTACGGTGTGGCCAATACGACGCAGACCCAGGCCAAGCAGCGTTGCCTTGTGTTTCGGCAGACGACCGATTGCACTGCGGGTTTGAGTAATTTTAATAGTCTTTGCCATGGTTTATTTCCCCAGAATTTCTTCAACGGATTTACCACGCTTGGCAGCGACCATTTCCGGAGATTTCATATTTTCCAGACCGTCGATAGTTGCACGAACCACGTTAATCGGGTTAGTGGAACCATACGCTTTAGCCAGAACGTTACGAACTCCAGCGACTTCCAGAACGGCGCGCATTGCACCACCGGCGATGATACCGGTACCTTCGGAAGCCGGCTGCATGAATACACGAGAACCCGTGTGAGTACCCTTAACCGGGTGCTGCAGGGTGCCAGTATTCAGCGCGACGTTAATCATATTGCGACGGGCTTTTTCCATCGCTTTCTGGATCGCTGCTGGAACTTCACGCGCTTTACCGTAACCAAAACCAACGCGACCGTTACCATCGCCTACTACAGTCAGAGCTGTGAAGGAGAAAATACGACCACCTTTAACGGTTTTAGATACGCGGTTTACCGCGATCAGCTTTTCCTGCAGTTCGCCAGCTTGTTTTTCGATGTGAGCCATCTTACACCTCTACCTTAGAACTGAAGGCCAGCTTCACGGGCAGCATCTGCCAGTGCCTGGACACGACCATGATATTGGAACCCGGAACGGTCAAAGGACACATCTTTGATGCCTTTTTCCAGAGCGCGTTCGGCGACAGCTTTACCCACAGCTGCAGCAGCGTCTTTGTTACCGGTGTACTTCAGTTGTTCAGCGATAGCTTTTTCTACAGTAGAAGCAGCTACCAGAACTTCGGAACCGTTCGGTGCAATTACCTGTGCGTAAATATGACGCGGGGTACGATGTACCACCAGGCGAGTTGCGCCCAGCTCCTGGAGCTTGCGGCGTGCGCGGGTCGCACGACGGATACGAGCAGATTTCTTATCCATAGTGTTACCTTACTTCTTCTTAGCCTCTTTGGTACGCACGACTTCGTCGGCGTAACGAACACCCTTGCCTTTGTAAGGCTCAGGACGACGGTAGGCGCGCAGATCCGCTGCAACCTGACCGATCACCTGCTTATCAGCGCCTTTCAGCACGATTTCAGTTTGAGTCGGACATTCAGCAGTAATACCTGCTGGCAGCTGATGTTCAACCGGGTGAGAGAAACCTAAAGACAGGTTTACTACGTTCCCTTTGACCGCTGCACGATAACCTACACCAACCAGCTGCAGCTTCTTAGTGAAGCCTTCGGTAACACCGATAACCATTGAGTTCAGCAGGGCACGCGCGGTACCAGCCTGAGCCCAACCGTCTACGTAACCATCACGCGGACCGAAGGTCAGAGCATTATCTGCATGTTTAACTTCAACAGCATCGTTGAGAGTACGAGTCAGCTCGCCGTTTTTACCTTTGATCGTAATAACCTGACCGTTGATTTTTACATCAACGCCGGCAGGAACAACGACCGGTGCTTTAGCAACACGAGACATTTTTTCCTCCGATTAGGCTACGTAGCAGATAATTTCGCCACCAAGACCAGCCTGGCGCGCTGCACGATCAGTCATAACACCTTTAGAGGTAGAAACAACTGCGATACCCATGCCTGCCATAACTTTCGGCAGCTCGTCTTTACGCTTATAAATGCGCAGACCTGGGCGACTGACACGCTGAATGCTTTCTACAACAGCTTTACCCTGGAAATACTTAAGAGTCAGTTCCAGTTCCGGCTTGGTGTCGCCTTCAACTTTAAAATCTTCAATAAAACCTTCTTCCTTCAGCACGTTGGCAATTGCCACTTTCAGCTTGGAGGAAGGCATGGTGACCGCAGCTTTATTCGCGGCCTGACCGTTACGGATACGGGTCAGCATATCCGCGATCGGATCTTGCATGCTCATCTGTCTTTACTCCCGTGATTCAATTGGTAATTACCAGCTAGCCTTTTTCAAGCCCGGTACTTCACCGCGCATAGCGGCTTCACGAAGCTTAATACGGCTCAACCCGAACTTGCCCACATAGCCATGCGGACGACCTGTTTGACGGCAGCGTTTACGCTGACGAGACGGGCTGGAATCACGCGGCAGAGACTGCAGCTTGAGAACTGCGTTCCAACGATCTTCGTCGGTCGCGTTCACATCAGAGATAATAGCTTTCAGTTCAGCGCGTTTTGCGAAGTACTTATCAGCTAAAGCTACGCGCTTTACTTCGCGTGCTTTCATTGATTGCTTAGCCATTCAGTAACCCTACCTTACTTGCGGAACGGGAAGTCAAAGGCAGCCAGCAGAGCACGGCCTTCTTCGTCAGATTTCGCAGTAGTGGTAATGGTAATATCCAAACCACGCACGCGGTCGACTTTATCGTAGTCGATTTCTGGGAAGATGATCTGCTCACGGACACCCATGCTGTAGTTACCACGACCGTCGAAAGACTTAGAGGACAAGCCACGGAAGTCACGGATACGCGGTACAGCAATAGTGATCAGGCGCTCAAAGAACTCCCACATGCGTTCGCCACGCAGAGTTACTTTACAGCCGATCGGATAGCCCTGACGGATTTTGAAGCCTGCAACTGATTTGCGTGCTTTGGTGATCAGCGGTTTTTGACCGGAGATTGCTGTCAGATCAGCTGCTGCGTTATCCAGCAGTTTCTTGTCAGCGATCGCTTCACCAACACCCATGTTCAGGGTGATCTTCTCGACCCGAGGGACTTGCATGACAGAATTGTAGTTAAACTCAGACATGAGTTTAGCGACTACTTCGTCTTTGTAGTAATCATGCAGTTTCGCCATCGTACTACTCCAAATTACTTGATAGTTTCGCTGTTAGACTTGAAGAAACGGACTTTTTTGCCGTCTTCGAATCTAAAGCCTACACGGTCAGCCTTGCCGGTAGCCGCATTGAAGATTGCAACGTTGGAAACCTGAATAGCGGCTTCTTTTTCAACGATGCCACCCGGTTGGTTCAGGGCCGGAACCGGCTTCTGATGTTTCTTAACCAGGTTGATACCTTCAACGACAAGTTTGCCGGAAGACAGAACATTTTTTACTTTACCGCGCTTACCTTTATCTTTACCGGTTAACACGATAACTTCGTCATCACGACGGATTTTAGCTGCCATGATTCGCTCCTTAGAGTACTTCTGGTGCCAGAGAGATAATTTTCATGAACTTCTCGTTACGAAGTTCACGAGTTACCGGCCCAAAAATACGCGTACCGATAGGCTGCTCGCTGTTATTGTTTAAAATAACGCATGCATTACCATCGAAGCGAATGACAGAACCGTCCGGGCGACGAACACCCTTCTTGGTGCGCACCACTACCGCCTTCAGCACATCACCTTTTTTGACCTTACCACGCGGAATTGCTTCTTTGATGGTGATCTTGATGATGTCGCCTACGCCTGCGTAGCGACGGTGCGAGCCACCCAGAACCTTGATACACATTACGCGACGTGCACCGGAGTTGTCGGCGACGTTCAGCATAGTCTGTTCTTGGATCATTTTAGTGCTCCGCTAATGTCAACTACTACTGAGACCCGAATTCAGGTCGTTAAAAAGCCCCATATCGAGGGCGCGGCATTATAACACCGCTTCAACGATAAGGGTAGAAAAAATAAACGGCTCATCGCTGAGCCGTTTATTCGTATCGAGAACGAGTACTGTATTACAGAACCGCTTTCTCTACAACGCGAACCAGCGTCCAGGATTTAGTCTTGGACAGCGGACGGCATTCGCGGATTTCAACCACGTCGCCCATGCCGCATTCGTTGTTCTCGTCATGTACGTGCAGTTTGGTCGTACGTTTGATGAATTTGCCGTATACCGGGTGTTTCACCATACGTTCGATAGCAACAACAATGGATTTCTCCATTTTTGCGCTAACTACGCGACCTTGCAGAGTACGGATTTTATCGGTCATTACGCACCCGCCTTCTGAGTCAGTAAAGTCTTAACGCGTGCAACATCACGACGAACCTGCTTCAGCAGGTGAGTCTGTTGCAGCTGGCCACTTGCAGCCTGCATGCGCAGGTTGAACTGCTCACGCAGCAGGTTCAGCAGCTCAGCGTTCAGCTCTTCAACGCTTTTTTCACGCAGCTCTTTTGCTTTCATTACATCACCGTCTTAGTTACAAAGGTGGTTTTGATCGGCAGTTTCGCTGCAGCGAGGCCGAATGCTTCACGGGCCAGCTCTTCCGGAACACCGTCCATTTCATACAGGACTTTGCCCGGTTGGATCAAGGCAACCCAATACTCCACGTTACCTTTACCTTTACCCATACGCACTGCCAGCGGTTTTTCGGTGATCGGTTTGTCCGGGAATACACGGATCCAGATCTTACCTTGACGCTTAACTGCACGGGTCATTGCACGACGTGCTGCTTCGATCTGACGGGCAGTCAGACGACCACGGCCAACAGCTTTCAGGCCGAAGCTGCCGAAGCTAACATCCGTACCCTGCGCCAGACCGCGGTTACGGCCTTTGTGCACTTTACGGAATTTTGTACGCTTTGGTTGTAACATCAGCGACGCTCCTTATTTACGGCCTTTACGCTGCTGCTTTTTAGGTTGAGCAGCCGGTTCCGGTTGTTCAACAGCAGCCATACCACCCAGGATCTCACCTTTGAAGATCCATACCTTAACGCCGATTACACCATAAGTGGTGTGCGCTTCAGAGGTGTTGTAGTCGATGTCAGCACGCAGAGTGTGCAGCGGTACGCGACCTTCGCGGTACCATTCGGTACGTGCGATTTCCGCGCCGCCCAGACGGCCGCTAACTTCAACTTTGATACCTTTAGCGCCCAGACGCATTGCGTTCTGTACAGCACGCTTCATAGCACGACGGAACATAACGCGACGTTCCAGCTGAGAAGTGATGCTGTCAGCAACCAGTTTTGCGTCCAGTTCAGGCTTACGCACTTCGGCGATATTGATCTGGGCAGGAACGCCAGCAATATCAGCTACGACTTTGCGCAGTTTTTCTACGTCTTCACCTTTCTTACCGATCACGATACCCGGGCGAGCAGTGTGAATTGTCACACGGATGCTCTTAGCCGGACGTTCGATAACGATACGAGATACGGACGCCTTCGCCAGTTCCTTAGTCAGGTACTGACGTACTTTAAAGTCGCTGTCCAGGTTGTCAGCGAATTCTTTGGTGTTCGCAAACCAGGTTGAGTTCCATGGTTTTACAATACCCAGGCGAATACCATTAGGATGTACTTTCTGACCCATTGCTAGTCTCCAGAGTCTCAGCGATCGGACACAACCACAGTGATGTGGCTGGTGCGCTTCAGGATGCGATCTGCACGACCTTTCGCACGCGGCATAATGCGCTTCATGCTCGGGCCTTCGTCTACGAAAATTTTCGTAACTTTCAGATCGTCAATGTCAGCGCCATCGTTGTGTTCAGCGTTAGCAATGGCAGATTCCAGAACTTTCTTGACCAGTACAGCCGCTTTCTTATTGGTGTAGGTCAGAATTTCCAGTGCCTGCGACACTTTCTTACCGCGAATCAGGTCAGCAACAAGGCGAACCTTCTGAGCAGAAGAACGAGCATGGCGATGTTGAGCTAAAGTTTCCATCTCTTCCTCCTACCTTATTTCTTCTTCGCTTTTTTATCAGCAGCGTGGCCGCGATAAGTACGAGTCGGTGCGAATTCACCCAGTTTGTGACCAACCATTTCGTCGGTAACAAAGACTGGAACGTGCTGACGACCATTATGGACAGCGATGGTCAAACCGATCATGTTAGGAAAGATCGTTGAACGACGGGACCAAGTGCGCAGGGGCTTCTTGTCTCCGCTTTCCACCGCTTTCTCTACCTTCTTCAGCAAGTGCAGGTCAATAAAAGGACCTTTCTTGAGAGAACGTGGCATGGCTTATCCTCTAAAATTATTTGCTACGGCGACGTACGATGAATTTATCAGTACGCTTGTTGCTGCGGGTCTTTTTACCTTTGGTCTGAACGCCCCACGGGGATACCGGGTGCTTACCAAAGTTACGACCTTCACCACCACCATGTGGGTGATCGACTGGGTTCATCGCGGTACCGCGAACGGTCGGACGAACACCACGCCAGCGTGCAGCACCGGCTTTACCCAGAACGCGCAGCATATGCTCAGCATTGCCAACTTCGCCCAGAGTTGCACGGCAGTCTGCTTCGACTTTACGCATTTCACCAGAACGCAGACGCAGGGTGACATAAGCACCATCACGAGCAACGATCTGAACGTAAGTACCAGCGGAACGTGCCAGCTGACCGCCTTTACCTGGTTTCATTTCTACGTTATGAACGGTAGAACCAACCGGGATATTGCGCATCGGCAGGGTGTTACCTGCTTTGATTGCAGCATCAACGCCAGACTGAATCTGGTCGCCAGCTTTCAGGCCTTTCGGGGCCAGGATGTAACGGCGCTCGCCGTCTTTGTACAGAACCAGCGCGATGTTCGCGGAGCGGTTCGGATCGTACTCAAGACGTTCAACAACTGCCGGGATACCATCTTTGTTGCGTTTGAAGTCAACAATACGGTAAGCCTGCTTGTGACCACCACCAATGTGACGAGTGGTGATACGGCCATTGTTGTTACGACCACCGGATTTGCTGTTTTTTTCCAGCAGCGGAGCAAAAGGTTTGCCCTTGTGCAGCTCAGGGTTAACCACTTTAACAACGTGGCGACGACCCGGAGATGTCGGTTTACATTTAACAACTGCCATTGTATTACTCCTCCGACTTACTCAGCGCCGCCAACGAAGTCCAGATTCTGGCCTTCCTTCAGGGTGACGTAAGCTTTTTTCCAGTCGCTACGACGACCGATACGCTGTCCGTGACGTTTAACTTTCCCTTTAACAACCAGGGTGTTAACGACTTCGACTTCGACTTCAAACAGTTTCTGCACAGCAGCTTTGATTTCTGCTTTGGTCGCGTCTTTAGCAACTTTGAGAACGATGGTGTTAGTTTTTTCCATCGCAGTAGACGCTTTTTCAGAAACGTGCGGTGCGCGCAGCACCTTCAGCAGACGTTCTTCACGAATCATGCCAGCATCTCCTCAACTTGCTTAACAGCATCAGCAGTCATTACGACTTTGTCGAAGGCGATCAGGCTAACCGGGTCGATACCAGTTGCATCGCGTACGTCAACCTTGTGCAGGTTGCGCGCAGCCAGGAACAGGTTTTCGTCCAGCTCACCGGTGATGATCAGCACATCTTCCAGAGCCATGTCTTTCAGTTTCTGTGCCAGCAGCTTAGTTTTAGGCGCTTCAACAGAGAACTTCTCGACAACGATCAGACGATCCTGACGTACCAGTTCGGACAGGATGCTTTTCAGCGCGCCGCGGTACATCTTTTTGTTAACTTTTTGACTGTGGTCCTGCGGACGAGCAGCGAAGGTCACGCCACCAGAACGCCAGATCGGGCTCTTGATAGAACCTGAACGCGCACGGCCGGTACCTTTCTGGCGCCATGGTTTTTTACCAGAACCAGTTACTTCAGCACGAGTCTTCTGAGCACGAGTACCCTGACGAGCACCAGCTGCATAAGCAACAACAACCTGGTGAACCAGCGCTTCGTTGAAATCACGACCGAAGGTAGTTTCGGAAACAGTCAGCGCGCTCTGCGCGTCTTTCAATACTAATTCCATTGCTATCCCCTTACGCCTTCACAGCTGGTTTAACGATCAGGTCGCAACCGGTCGCACCCGGAACACCACCTTTAACCAGCAGCAGGTTGCGCTCAGCGTCAACACGTACTACGTCCAGGCTCTGAACAGTGACGCGTTCGTTGCCCAGCTGACCTGCCATTTTCTTGCCTTTGAACACTTTGCCCGGAGTCTGGTTCTGACCGATAGAACCCGGAACGCGGTGGGACAAGGAGTTACCGTGAGTAGCGTCCTGGGTACGGAAGTTCCAGCGCTTAACGGTACCAGCGAAACCTTTACCTTTAGAGGTACCGGTTACGTCAACTTTTTTAACGTCAGCAAACAGTTCTACGCTGATGCTCTGACCTACGGTGTATTCTTCACCATCAGCCAGACGGAATTCCCACAGGCCGCGACCGGCTTCTACGCCAGCTTTAGCGAAGTGGCCAGCTTCCGGCTTAGTTACACGGTTAGCTTTTTTAGCACCAGTGGTAACCTGAACAGCGCGATAGCCATCGTTAGCCAGATCTTTGATCTGAGTAACGCGGTTTGCTTCAACTTCGATAACGGTTACTGGGATAGATACGCCATCTTCAGTGAAGATGCGGGTCATACCCACTTTTTTACCGACTAAACCAATCATTGTATCAACCTCTCAATCGCTCGATGACCTGATTAACCCAGGCTGATCTGCACGTCTACACCGGCAGCCAGGTCCAGACGCATCAGAGCATCAACGGTTTTTTCAGTTGGCTCAACGATGTCAACCAGACGCTTGTGAGTACGAATCTCGTACTGATCACGCGCGTCTTTGTTAACGTGCGGAGAGATCAGAACGGTGAAACGCTCTTTGCGGGTCGGCAGCGGGATCGGACCACGGACTTGCGCACCAGTGCGCTTAGCAGTCTCGACGATTTCCGCGGTTGATTGATCGATCAGACGATGATCAAACGCTTTCAGGCGGATACGGATTCTTTGGTTCTGCATGAGACCAGAGCTCCAATTATTTTATAGACGAAATAGTTACTCCTCAAACCCATTACGATTGATGGGAGAGTGTAACCGTTCTTACAGAGTTCCCCAATTGGGAACATTGTCTGGTATCGCTTTCGCAGTACCTGGTTCAGATTGAACCGCCTGTCAATATTAGACAAGCCCGCGCATTATACACAAATGCCCATGTGAAGCAAGTCGCGTTTATTAAATAGTCACCTTATTCTGCGGAAAGAGGCGCAAAGCAGCCTGCAAAACGGCAAGCCGCGCAATTTTTCTGGATAACGCCTCGCACAGCGTGATGTTGCCGTTTGCCACCCTTCTCCCCTCCCGCCACACTCGCCCAATATTTCCAGACCGGTATCCAAACAATGACGCTTATCGCCTTTCCTTTCTTTATTGCCTACGTGCTGTTGAGCAGCGCCCTGTGCTGGCATGACGCTCGCACGGGGTTGCTGCCCGACCGTCTCACCTGCCCTCTCCTGTGGGCGGGGCTGCTCTTTCAGCTGAGCCTGCGGCCGGCTAACGTTAATGATGCACTATGGGGAATTTTTGCCGGCTATGGTGCCATGGCCATGATTTATTGGGGATGCCGGGGGCTTCGCGGGCGTGAGGGATTAGGCTACGGCGACGTAAAATATCTGGCGGCGTTGGGAGCGTGGCATGGCTGGCCATCGCTGCCGGTTTTAGTGCTAACGGCCAGCACGATGGCTGCGATATACGTATTCAGCACAGCCTGCTGGCAACGCTCGTTGGCGGGCATAAAAAACCCGCTGCCGTTCGGTCCATTTCTGGGGGCTGCGGGTTTTATTGTTGCCGGCGTGTCGGGGTTTAATCTTCGACTTTGATCTGCGACTGAAGGTAGTTCTGCAGGCCAATTTTACTAATCAAATCCAGCTCGGTTTCCAGCCAGTCGATGTGATGTTCTTCCTCAGTCAGGATATTGATCAGCATATCGCGACTGACATAATCATGAACACTATCGGCATAGGCTATCGCTTCACGGAGATCTTTCGCGCCGTCCAGCTCAAGCTTAAGGTCAGACTGCAGCATCTCCTCGACGTCCTCGCCGATATGCAGCTTGCCCAGGTCCTGCAGATTGGGGATCCCTTCAAGAAACAGAATACGCTCGATGTAGCGATCGGCGTGTTTCATTTCATCGATGGATTCGTGATACTCAATATCGTTGAGGCGCATCAGGCCCCAGTTTTTGAACATTCTCGCGTGGAGAAAGTATTGGTTTATTGCGACAAGCTCGTTTCCCAATAATTTATTGAGATAATTTATTATCTTAACATCACCTTTCATTTTATAGACCCTCCGCTTCCACATATTGAAGCGTAGAACGGACTACAGGGATGTCAAAAAAGAAATCCGGGCTCAGGCAATCTCTTTGAACTCTGGCATTTGCATTAATTCGTCTTCCATCACCTCACGGGCCGCACGAACGCATTTACCGCATTGATTTCCAATAGGAATACATTTTCTTAACTGCTGGAAAGACTGCGGATGAAACTGGCGTACTGCCTGGCGAATTTTTTTATCGCTGACGCCATTACATAAACAAACGTACATACCCACTCCCGTTCAATTTCTGAACAAAGTGTAAGTGAGAATAATTATGATTACAATAGCGACATGCAAATTGCAGCACGAAAGAGATAAAGAGAGCGGTTAAAAATGCGCAGTAATAAACATCAGAAAAGCAAAAAGGGCGCCGAAGCGCCCTTTTTAAGCTCAAAGCTAATTAAGCAATAATTAGCTCATTACTTTAGCAACAACGCCCGCACCTACAGTACGGCCGCCTTCACGGATTGCGAAACGCAGACCGTCGTCCATCGCGATCGGGTGGATCAGGGTAACAACCATTTTGATGTTGTCGCCCGGCATTACCATCTCAACGCCTTCCGGCAGTTCGATGGTACCAGTCACGTCAGTAGTACGGAAGTAGAACTGCGGACGGTAGCCTTTGAAGAACGGAGTATGACGGCCGCCTTCGTCTTTGGACAGGATGTACACTTCAGATTCGAACTTGGTGTGCGGCTTGATAGAACCCGGCTTAGCCAGTACCTGACCACGTTCGATTTCTTCACGTTTGATACCACGCAGCAGAACACCAACGTTCTCACCAGCACGGCCTTCGTCCAGCAGTTTGCGGAACATTTCAACGCCAGTACAGGTAGACTTAGCAGTCTCTTTGATACCAACGATTTCAACTTCTTCGCCAACTTTGATGATACCGCGTTCTACACGACCGGTAACAACGGTACCACGACCGGAGATGGAGAATACGTCTTCGATCGGCAGCAGGAACGGCTTATCGATAGCACGTTCTGGTTCCGGGATGTAAGAATCCAGGAAGCCAGCCAGTTCGATGATTTTCGCTTCCCACTCTGCTTCGCCTTCCAGCGCTTTCAGAGCAGAACCACGAACGATCGGAGTGTCGTCGCCCGGGAAATCGTACTGAGACAGAAGTTCACGAACTTCCATTTCAACCAGTTCCAGCAGCTCTTCGTCATCAACCATGTCGCATTTGTTCAGGAACACGATGATGTACGGAACGCCTACCTGACGACCCAGCAGGATGTGCTCACGAGTCTGCGGCATCGGGCCGTCAGTCGCAGCAACAACCAGGATCGCGCCATCCATCTGCGCAGCACCGGTGATCATGTTTTTAACATAGTCGGCGTGGCCCGGGCAGTCTACGTGTGCGTAGTGGCGAGTCGGGGTGTCATATTCAACGTGAGAAGTGTTGATGGTGATACCACGAGCTTTTTCTTCCGGCGCGTTATCGATCTGGTCGAAAGCACGAGCAGCACCGCCGTAGGTTTTAGCCAGTACGGTGGTGATTGCAGCGGTCAGGGTAGTTTTACCGTGGTCAACGTGGCCGATGGTGCCGACGTTAACGTGCGGTTTTGTACGTTCAAATTTTTCTTTAGACACGGCTATATTCCTTACTATAGTGCTCTCCCCTTTGGAGAGAGCACGGGACTTAGGTTTTAATCCTGTGGATTATTTACCACGGGCTTCAATAACGGCCTGAGCAACGTTGTTCGGCGCATCGTCGTACTTCAGGAACTCCATGGAGTAAGAAGCACGGCCTTTGGTCAGTGAACGCAGCTGAGTTGCATAACCGAACATTTCGGACAGCGGAACTTCAGCGTGGATCACAACGCCAGTCACGTTGGATTCCTGACCTTTGAGCATACCACGACGGCGGCTCAAGTCACCGATAACGTCACCAGTGTTCTCTTCCGGAGTCTCTACTTCAACCTTCATGATCGGTTCAAGCAGAACTGGTTTTGCTTTCTTAAAGCCATCTTTGAAGGCGATAGAAGCGGCCAGTTTAAACGCCAATTCAGAGGAGTCAACGTCATGGTAAGAACCGAAGTGCAGACGAACACCCATGTCAACAACCGGGTAACCAGCCAGCGGGCCAGATTTCAGCTGTTCCTGGATACCTTTATCAACGGCCGGGATGTATTCGCCAGGGATTACACCACCTTTAATGTCGTTGATGAACTCGTAGCCTTTCGGGTTGGAACCCGGCTCCAGCGGGTACATGTCGATAACAACATGACCGTACTGACCGCGACCACCAGACTGCTTAGCGTGTTTACCTTCGATATCGGTAACTTTCGCGCGAATCGCTTCACGGTAAGCAACCTGAGGTTTACCGACGTTCGCTTCAACGTTGAATTCACGTTTCATACGGTCAACGATGATGTCGAGGTGCAGCTCACCCATACCGGCGATAATGGTCTGGTTAGATTCTTCGTCGGTCCATACGCGGAATGACGGGTCTTCTTTAGCCAGACGGCCCAGAGCCAGACCCATTTTTTCCTGGTCAGCTTTGGTTTTCGGTTCTACTGCGATGGAGATTACCGGCTCAGGGAATTCCATACGTTCCAGAATGATCGGCGCATCCGGGTCACACAGGGTGTCACCAGTGGTTACGTCTTTCAGACCGATTGCAGCAGCGATGTCGCCCGCGCGAACTTCTTTGATCTCTTCACGTTTGTTTGCGTGCATCTGAACGATACGACCGAAACGCTCACGTGCAGTTTTCACGGAGTTCAGTACGGTATCACCAGAGTTAACCACACCGGAGTACACACGGAAGAAGGTCAGGTTGCCCACGAACGGGTCGGTAGCAATTTTGAACGCCAGTGCAGAGAACGGCTCGTCGTCGCTTGCGTGACGCTCAGCCGGGGTATCTTTACCGTCGTCCAGGATGCCGTTGATCGCAGGTACGTCAACCGGGGATGGCAGGTAATCAATTACCGCATCCAGCATCGCCTGAACACCTTTGTTCTTGAACGCAGAACCACAGGTTACCAGGATGATTTCGTTGTTCAGAACGCGCTGACGCAGAGCTTTTTTGATCTCTTCTTCAGTCAGTTCTTCACCACCCAGGTATTTCTCCATCAGCTCTTCAGAAGCTTCAGCAGCGGATTCGATCAGGTTCTGGTGCCATTCGTCAGCCAGTTCCTGCATGTCAGCCGGGATATCTTCGTATTCGAAGGTAACGCCCTGGTCTGCATCGTTCCAGTTGATGGCTTTCATTTTCACCAGGTCAACAACACCGGTGAAACCTTCTTCAGCACCAATTGCCAGCTGCAGCGGAACCGGGTTCGCGCCCAGACGGGTTTTGATCTGACCAACAACTTTCAGGAAGTTAGCACCCATACGGTCCATTTTGTTAACGAACGCGATGCGTGGAACTTTATATTTGTTAGCCTGACGCCATACGGTTTCAGACTGTGGCTGAACACCACCAACTGCGCAGTAAACCATTACTGCACCATCAAGAACACGCATGGAACGTTCTACTTCGATAGTGAAGTCAACGTGCCCCGGGGTGTCGATGATGTTTACGCGGTGCGGTTCATACTGCTTAGCCATACCAGACCAGAATGCAGTAGTCGCTGCGGAAGTGATGGTAATACCACGTTCCTGCTCCTGCTCCATCCAGTCCATGGTAGCGGCGCCGTCGTGAACTTCACCGATTTTGTGGTTTACACCGGTGTAGAACAGAATACGTTCGGTAGTAGTGGTTTTACCGGCGTCGATGTGCGCACTGATACCGATGTTACGGTAGCGTGCGATGGGTGTTGTACGAGCCATTTGATTCCTCGTTTATCTTTTTAGGCGTTCAGTTAAGTAACCCAAAGCGGGCTGCTTCGCTGAAGCGCCCGCCTGGTGACTAATACTCCGAAGGGATTACCAACGGTAGTGTGCGAACGCCTTGTTGGCTTCTGCCATACGGTGAACGTCTTCACGTTTCTTAACTGCAGTACCTTTGTTGTCTGCAGCGTCAGAAAGTTCGTTCGCCAGGCGCAGAGCCATGGATTTATCACCGCGTTTACGAGCAGCTTCTACGATCCAACGCATTGCCAGGGCATTACGACGAACCGGACGAACTTCAACTGGAACCTGATAAGTAGAACCACCTACACGGCGGGACTTAACTTCGACAGTCGGGCGCACGTTTTCGAGCGCAACTTCGAATGCTTCCAGTTCATTTTTACCAGAACGCTGAGCCAGGGTCTCCAGCGCGCTGTATACGATTGATTCTGCAGTAGATTTTTTACCATCTACCATCAGGATGTTAACAAATTTAGCCAGCAGTTCTGATCCGAACTTAGGATCCGGCAGGATTTTACGCTGACCAATGACGCGACGACGTGGCATGGAAATACTCCGTTGTTAATTCAGGATTGTCCAAAACTCAAAGAGTTTAGTTTGACATTAATATAAAACGTTTGGCCTTACTTAACGGAGAACCATTAAGCCTTAGGACGCTTCACGCCATACTTGGAGCGAGCTTGCTTACGGTCTTTAACGCCGGAGCAGTCAAGCGCACCACGAACGGTGTGGTAACGAACACCCGGAAGGTCTTTTACACGACCGCCACGGATCAGGATCACGGAGTGCTCCTGCAGGTTGTGACCTTCACCACCGATGTAGGAAGTCACTTCAAAACCGTTAGTCAGACGAACACGGCAAACTTTACGCAGTGCGGAGTTCGGTTTTTTAGGAGTGGTAGTATATACACGAGTACATACGCCACGTTTCTGCGGGCAGGCTTCCAGTGCAGGCACGTTGCTTTTTGCAACTTTGCGAGCACGTGGTTTGCGAACCAGCTGGTTAACTGTTGCCATTAAATAGCTCCTGGTTTTAGCTTTTGCTTCGTAAACACGTAATAAATCGCCTCATATAATATGAGGACGCGAAATTTTAGGGCCATGCCGAAAGGGTGTCAAGAAATATACAACGGTATGGCATTACCAGGACATCTGAACCGGGTGTTTTACCGTTAACCTGACGAAGTCAGTATAGCTGACCATGATGACATCGCTCGAAATTTGAGCACAAAGACCGCGCGCTTGCACATCTACATTCAACACGTGGATGGATATGGGGGCAGCGCGCAGAATTTCAAGGAAGTGGCTGTTTTCAACCGCCGCCAACACGCCGTCGGCGATCAGCAGCAGGTCGTCGCCTTCAGCCATCATGCGGATCATGCCCGCGATGTCTGAATGCCAGGGAGAAGTACTGAGCGTATGCAGCATAAGGGCCTCAGAAGCGCAGAATCACATCGTAACCGTTAAGCCGGTCGCGCAGGGCATCCGGTTCTAACGGCTCAACGTCGGCGACAAACGTCGTCTCTGCCGCCAGACCACGCTCACGCATCGAGGCGGCGCAAATCCAGCAGTTTTCAATATCGTAGAGCGCCAGCAGTTTGAACGTGGCGATGTAGTCTCGGGCCAGAATAACGCCAGGCGTCTGCTGGCTGAGCAGCTGAAACACGCCGTCGCCGATGAAAAAGACGCCTAAATCTTCGCTCAAGGCCGACGTCGCCAGCAGCGCATCCAGCCCTTCACGGCCCGCAGCGCTGCCGTGCGGCGCGCTGGAAAAAACAAACGCAACGCGTTTCATCAGAACTGCACCATTCGATCGCAGGTCAGCGCAGCTTCAGCCAGCGAACCCAATCCGCTTAGCAAGAAACCCGGCTGTAGGTTAAACATGGGCAGGCCAAGCTGGGCGGCTTGCGTTTCATCGGACACACCGCGACGCAGTGCCGCCGCCACGCAAATATGCAGCGCCACGCCATGCGTATCATGCAGCGACTGCCACGCGCGAACTAAATCAAACTCATCGCTGGCAGGAGACGTCAGCTGATTGGCGTTATACACCCCTTCACGATAGAAAAAGACGCAGGCTATCTCATGACCTTCCGCCAGCGCCGCCTGCGCGAACTGCAGCGCGCTGCTGGCCTGCTGCGTGCCGTAGGCCGGGCCGGTCACCATCAGGGCAAAACGCATTACTTATCCTGTCCCAGGAAATCGCCGTTCTTAAACTGGCGAATGTAGAGGTAGACGGTGTGTTTGGAGATGTTCAGACGATCGGCGACCTGGTTGATAGCGTCTTTGATATCAAAGATACCCTTCTCGTAAAGGTTGAGCACGATCTGGCGGTTTTTGGCGTTATTGGAAACGTTGCGATCGGCATTCACCTCTTCAATGGTGAATTCCAGCGTCTGGGTGACCAGGTCCTCAACCGAGGAAGCAAAGTTAACCGCAGAGCCGACTTCCGGTGTTTCAGGCGGAATAAAGGTATTCATGATCTGCGAGAACGGTACATCAAGATTCATATTGATGCACAGCAGGCCAATCACGCGCTGATCGCGATTGCGAATGGCGATGGTAACCGACTTCATCAGCACGCCGCTTTTGGCGCGAGTAAAGTAGCATTTGGAAACGCTGCTATCCGCCCCGGTCATATCATGCAGCATCCGCAGCGCGAGGTCGGTAATGGGCGAGCCAATTTTACGCCCGGTATGTTCGCCGTTGGCGATACGAATAGCCGAACATTTGAGATCCTGAAGTGAATGCAGCACGATTTCGCAGTGGGAACCAATGAGCATCGCCAACCCGTCCACTACCGCTTCATAGGATTTCAGGATATCGAAGTCGGTTTGATCGAAAGGACGTTGATCCAGTAAATCAAGCTCACTGGTTTCGTTGGTTAAAAGCGACCTGGACATGAAAAAAAGCACTCCTTTTCAGGAGCCTGTCGTTATGTTGTCAGGGCAGGCTCATCACTATTAGGGGCATCTAAAGTAATACAGCGCATAAGGCGCTTTCCAGCATTAATTATACCCTGCCGATAATAAAAAGCCGCCGCCCAGTGGGCGGCGGCAATCTGACTATTATTTTTTGCTCGCGGCAGCGGCCTTGTCTGCCGGTGCAGCTTCAGGCTGCGCTTCGGCTTTCGGTGCCGGTTTCACGTCTAACAGCTCAACGTCGAAGACCAGCGTTGAGTTAGCCGGAATACCCGGAACACCGGTTTTACCGTAGGCCAGATCTGGTGGGATAACCAGCTGGATTTTACCGCCTTTCTTGATGTTTTTCAGGCCTTCAGTCCAGCCAGGGATAACACCATCAAGACGGAAGGACAGCGGCTCACCGCGGGTGTAGGAGTTATCGAACTCTTTACCGTCGATCAACGTACCTTTGTAGTTTACCACCACGGTATCGCTGTCTTTCGGCGCTTCGCCGGTGCCTTCTTTCTCTACTTTGAACAGCAGACCGGTTTTAGAGGTCTTCACGCCTTTCTCTTTAGCAAACTTCTCACGGAAGGCTTTGCCTTTCGCTTCGTTGTCAGCGGCGTCTTTTTCCATCTTCGCCTGAGCGGAGGCCTTCACGCGAGTCTCAAAGGCCTGCAGAGTTTGTTCGATTTCCTGATCGGACAGTTTGCTCTTGTCAGCAAACGCGTCCTGAACGCCGGCGATCAGCTGGTCTTTATCCAGTTTGATACCCAGTTTTTCCTGTTCTTTCAGGGAATTTTCCATGTAACGACCCAGCGATGCGCCCAGCGCATAAGCAGATTTCTGGTCGTCATTTTTGAATGACGCTTTGCTCTCTGCTGCCGGTGCTGCTTTCGCCGCCGCGTCAGCCGCGAAGGTCATCGGCGCATTCAGTGCAACGGCCATTGTGGTTGCCAGAAGCGTTACTTTAAACAGTGATTTCATCCATCTCTCCAGGGCCGGGGCCTCTCGCCCCATGTTAACAAAATGAGAAGCGTACTATAGAACGTTGTAGAGGAAATCTACATACGAACGCGCCTTATATCGACCCTTTTCAGACTCTTTTTGTTTAAATAAGTTTCCGCTCACGTACGGCAGTGCTGCACGGGTGGATAAAGTTGCGTAGAATCCGCCGCGGCGGTAACGCTTTTGCCGATAACAGGGGAGAGAGACATCATGCAGGAAACGACAATCGAGGCGCGTCTGGCTGAGCTGGAAAGCCGACTGGCCTTCCAGGAAATCACCATTGATGACCTCAACCAGACGGTCACTGCCCATGAAATGGAAATGGCCAAACTGCGCGAGCATCTGCGCCTGCTGACGGAAAAGCTGAAAGCCAGCCAGCCGTCAAATATCGCGTCTCAATCCGAAGAGACGCCGCCGCCCCATTATTGAGGCGTAAAAAAAGCGGGTTTCCCCGCTTTTTTTGTGCCGGATAATGACGTCAACGTCTTATCCGGCCTGCCGTAGGCCTGATAAGCGCAGCGCCATCAGGCAAACAGACGGCTTAGTGGCAACCGCAGCCGCCGTTGCCTTTACCGCCACCGCCGCAGCAGCCTTCGCCGCCGTGGTCGTGACCGTGGTCATGGCCGTGACCGCCACAGCAGCCATCTTCACCGTGATCGTGGTGATGATCGTGCGCACCGTGTACGTGGCCGTGAGCCAGTTCTTCTTCGGTTGCTTCGCGGATAGCGACAACTTCCACGTTGAACTTCAGGTTCTGGCCAGCCAGCATGTGGTTGCCGTCAACCACAACGTGATCGTCTTCCACTTCGGTGATTTCAACCGGAACCGGACCTTGGTCGGTTTCTGCCAGGAAGCGCATGCCAACCTGCAGTTCGTCAACGCCCATGAACACGTCTTTAGGAACGCGCTGCACCAGGTTTTCATCATACTGACCGTAAGCGTCGTTAGCTTGAACAGCAACGTCGAATTTATCACCCACTTCGTGACCGTCCAGCGCGTTTTCCAGGCCGGAGATCAGGGAACCGTGACCATGCAGGTAGTCCAGCGGAGCACTTACCGGAGACTCATCAACCAACACACCGTCTTCTGTACGTACCTGATAGGCCAGGCTGACCACCAGGTCTTTTGCTACTTTCATGATATCTCCTGAGCATGGGAATATTTTAGTGGCGCAGATTGTAGCGGAATTCTACACCCGTGTACCCATAAGCTTAAAAAAAGACAGCACGGATCGCTACTCCGGATGAAAAATACCGATCACTTGTTCCTCTTTGCGCACATGATCGCGCGCCTCTTTATCGGCCTCGCGCATCTGATGCCCGCACTTAACACATTCAACTACATCAATATTATTTTCGCGCCACATCGCCATCGAGTCCTGCGCCTGACACGACGGGCATTTTGCGCCCGCGATAAAACGTTTACGTACCGCCATGCTTCACCTTCTATTCAAATTCATCCCAGCCGTCCAGCTGCCGTCGCTCTTGCTGCATTTCACGCTGGAAGATCTCCTCCAGCTCGCGCCGCGCTTCCCGCACGCGCGAAATTTGTTGGGTGTCGCTGTGTACCGGCATGAGTTCACGCAACATACGCATATCCAGCCGCTTAAAATGTAGCTGCGCGCGCTGTGCCTGATGCGGATGCATACCGGTCGAGATAAGTGCCTTACGCCCCAGCTCAAGCGCACTGGAGAAGGTCTCGCGGGAAAACTGTACCACGCCCGCCTGCAACAGTTCGTGCGCCTCCACACGTCCTCGCGCACGGGCCATAATTTTCAGGTGCGGGAAGTGCTGCTGGCAGATCTCCACCAGCTTCATGGTATCTTCCGGCTCGTTGCAGGTGATAACGATCGACTGCGCCTGCTCGGCCCCAGCCGAACGCAGCAGCTCAACCTGAGTCGCATCGCCGTAATACACCTTGTAGCCGTATTTACGCATCAACTTAACGGCGCTGATATCGCGCTCAAGTACGGTAATGCGCAGCTTGTTAGCCATCAGCAGGCGCCCTATTACCTGACCAAAACGACCAAAACCTACGACGATCACCTGCGGTTTATCGTCATCCACCCACGGCGCTTCATCCTCTTCTTCCGGCCCGTTAAAGCGGCGCGCCAGCACCCGGTCAACCACCTTCATCAACAGCGGTGTCGTCATCATTGATAGGGTGACGGTCACCAGCAGCAGCGACATCTGGTCGCCCTTAAAGACCTTAAACGACGATGCCGCGGAGAACAGCACAAAGGCAAACTCCCCGCCCTGGCTCAGCACGCCGGCAAACTGCATCCGCTCCGCGCTGCGCATCCCGTTAAGATGGGCCAATAGATACAGCACCATCGTTTTCACCGCTACCAGCAGCGTCACGCAGCCAATGACCAACAGCAGGTGGCTGTAAAGCACGCCGAGATTGAGCGACATGCCCACCGAAATAAAGAACAGGCCCAACAGCAGCCCTTTAAACGGCTCAATGGCGATTTCCAGCTCGTGACGGTATTCGCTTTCCGCCAGCAGCACGCCCGCAATAAAGGTCCCCAGGGCCATCGACAGCCCCAGCGCATCCATAAACAGCGCCGAGCCCAGCACCAACAGCAGCGTGGCGGCGGTAAACACCTCGCGCACGCCTGAGCTGGCAATAAAGCGGAATACCGGACGCAGCAGGTAGCGCCCGCCGATCAGCATGCCGGCAAAAGCCAGCACCTTCAGCCCCACGGTCTGCCAGTTAAAATGCTCGTCACCGGCCCCCGCCAGCAGCGGCACCAGCGCCAGCGCCGGAATCACCGCCAAATCCTGAAACAGTAGCACCGAGAAGCCGAGCTGCCCCGCTTCGCTGCGATTCATGCCCTTTTCACGCATCAGCTGCAGGGCCATCGCCGTTGACGACATCGCCAGACCAATCCCGCCAATTGCCGCCGCCTGCCACGAGAAGTTAGTTAGCATCAGCAGACCGCCGAGGATTGCCGCGCTGAAAATAACCTGAGCGGCCCCGATGCCAAAAATGGGCCGCCGCAGCTGCCACAGCTTGGCCGGGTTCAGCTCCAGGCCGATGATAAACATCAGGAACACCACGCCCAGTTCAGAGAAATGGAGAATTTCGTCAACGTCGCTAATAAACCCGAGCCCCCAGGGGCCAATTGCTATCCCCGCCAGCAGGTAACCTAACACCGCACCGATCCCAAGCCGCGCTGCCAACGGCACCGCGGCGACCGCCGCAAAGAGGAACAGTACGCCCGCAAGCAATAAATCAGAGCCTTCCATCATCGCCCTCCTGCCGTTATCGGCGCCGCCAGCCAGTCGGCGTAGGCTTTCGCCTGGCTTGCCAGTTCATTAGGCGGCTGACGTCGCGCCCAATAAACAATTATCGGACTCATCCAGTGCATATGGCACATAGCGGCGGTGAGTTCAAACGGGCGCAGAATATCGCTCATCGGATAACGGTTGAGCCCGTCATGACGATAGGCGCTTTCCGGTTCACCGGTTGTGATAACGCTGCGCCAATACTTTCCTGCCAGCTGATTGCCACCAATACCGCTGGCAAAGCCGCGGCTGAGTACGCGGTCAAGCCACTCTTTGAGCAGCGCCGGGCAGCTGTAGGTATAAAGCGGGTGCTGGAAGACAATGACATCATGCTCGCGCAGCAGCGCCTGCTCGCGCGGGATATCAATAAAAAAATCAGGATAGTGCGCGTACAGATCGTGCACGGTCACGTTACTTAACTGCAAAGCCGGCTTGAGCAAAACCCGGTTAGCGACCGAGTCCTGTGATTCCGGATGGGCATAGATCAGCAATACTTTCGCCGTCTGCGTCATTATTCCCCTCCCGGGCGTCAATCACATCCTCTTTCGGGTCGCTAAACGCAACCTGAATGATTTTGTGTATAGTCATCGTTTTGGGCTACCATTGCGGCCCGGTCTAGCGATTCGCTTACCACATTACATTACCACAATGACAATTTAACATATTCAGAACATACGGCGCCTTATGATTGTTTTCTCCTCGTTACAAATTCGTCGCGGCGTGCGTGTCCTGCTGGATAACGCATCGGCCACCATCAACCCAGGGCAGAAAGTCGGCCTGGTGGGGAAAAACGGCTGTGGCAAATCCACGCTGCTCGCGCTGCTGAAAAACGAGATAAGCGCCGACGGCGGCAACTTTACCTATCCCAGCAGCTGGCAACTGGCGTGGGTAAACCAGGAAACCCCTGCGCTGCCTCAGCCCGCTCTGGACTATGTCATTGACGGTGACCGCGAATATCGCCAGCTTGAAGCTCAGCTCAACGATGCTAACGAACGCGATGATGGCCACGCCATTGCCACCGTTCACGGCAAGCTGGACGCGATTGACGCGTGGACTATCCGCTCTCGTGCCTCCAGCCTGCTGCACGGTCTGGGCTTCAGCAACGAACAGCTCGACCGCCCGGTCAGCGACTTCTCGGGCGGCTGGCGTATGCGCCTTAACCTGGCGCAGGCGCTGATTTGCCGCTCCGACCTGCTGCTGCTCGATGAACCGACTAACCACCTCGACCTTGATGCGGTGATCTGGCTGGAGAGATGGCTGAAGAGCTACCAGGGCACGCTGATTCTGATTTCCCACGACCGCGACTTCCTCGACCCGGTGGTGGACAAAATTATTCATATCGAACAAGAAACGATGTTCGAGTACACCGGCAACTACAGCTCGTTTGAAGTACAGCGCGCGACGCGCCTGGCGCAGCAACAGGCGATGTACGAAAGCCAGCAGGAGCGCGTGGCGCATCTGCAAAGCTATATCGACCGTTTCCGTGCGAAGGCTACGAAGGCCAAGCAGGCACAGAGCCGTATCAAGATGCTTGAGCGTATGGAGCTAATTGCCCCGGCCCACGTCGATAACCCGTTCCACTTCAGCTTCCGCGCGCCGGAAAGCCTGCCGAACCCATTGCTGAAAATGGAAAAGGTCAGCGCGGGTTACGGCGATCGCACGATCCTCGAATCCATCAAGCTGAACCTGGTGCCGGGCTCGCGTATCGGCCTGCTGGGCCGCAACGGCGCGGGTAAATCGACGCTGATTAAGCTGCTGGCGGGCGAACTGGAGCCGCTGCACGGCGAAATCGGCCTCGCCAAAGGCATTAAGCTCGGTTACTTCGCCCAGCATCAGCTGGAATTCCTGCGCGCGGACGAATCGCCGTTGCAGCATCTGGCGCGTATGGCGCCACAGGAGCTGGAGCAGAAGCTACGCGACTACCTCGGCGGCTTCGGCTTCCAGGGCGACAAAGTGACCGAACACACCGCCCGTTTCTCTGGCGGCGAGAAAGCCCGTCTGGTGCTGGCGCTGATCGTCTGGCAGCGCCCGAACCTGCTGCTGCTCGATGAACCGACTAACCACCTGGATCTCGATATGCGCCAGGCGCTGACCGAAGCGCTGATCGATTTCGAAGGCGCGCTGGTCGTGGTCTCGCACGATCGCCACCTGATCCGCTCCACCACTGACGATCTGTATCTGGTGCACGACAAAAAGGTCGAGCCATTCGACGGCGACCTGGAAGATTATCAGCAGTGGCTGAGCGACGTGCAAAAACAGGAAAACCAGGCCGACGAAGCGCCAAAAGAAAACAACGCCAACAGCGCTCAATCGCGTAAAGACCAGAAGCGCCGTGAAGCCGAGCTACGCACGCTGACCCAGCCGCTGCGCAAAGAGATTACCCGCCTGGAAAAAGAGATGGAGAAACTCAATGCCCAGTTGGCGCAGGCGGAAGAAAAGCTGGGTGACAGCAGCCTTTACGATCCGAGCCGCAAAGCCGAAATGACCGAATGCCTGCAGCTTCAGGCCAGCGCCAAATCCGGGCTGGAGGAGTGCGAAATGGCGTGGCTCGAGGCGCAGGAGCAGCTCGAACAAATGATGCAAAACGACTGACAAGAAGGGCGGACGATGAACCTGTCAATCACCGACGACATTACCTTCCGCAAGCTCACCATCTTCATGACCTTTATGGAGAAGGGCAACATCGCCCGTACCGCTGAGGCGCTGAATATCAGCGGCGTCAGCGTGCACCGGGCGCTGCATACGCTGGAAGAGAACGTGCGTTGTCCGCTGTTCGTGCACAAAGGGCGTAATCTGCTTGCCCAACCGGCGGCGTGGACGCTGCTGGAATACTGTCAGGAAGTGACGCAACTGATGGAACGCGGGCTGGAAGAAGCTCGCAAAACGGCAGGCGTCGGACAAGGCCGTCTGCGCGTTGGCACGCTGTATTCGCTGACGCTGGAGACGGTGCCGCGGCTGATTATGGGGATGAAACTGCGTCGTCCGGATCTCGAGATGGGTCTCACGATGGGTTCAAATGAAGCCCTGCTGAAGATGCTGGAAGACGGCACCCTCGATGCGATTCTGATCTCCATTTCAGAAAGCGAAATCGATCGTAACAGCCTGGAAGTACTGCCGCTGTTTCACGATGATATTTACCTTGCTGCGCCGATCACTTCGACATTGGATACGCATAAAACGGCGGATCTGCGCGATTATCGCAACGAGAAGTTTGTCTCACTGGCCGAAGGGTTCGCCACCTATGCCGGATTCCAGGAAGCGTTTCATATCGCCGGGTTCGAACCGGAAATTGTGACCCGCGTAAACGATATTTTCTCAATGCTGAGTCTGGTGCAGGCAGGCGTCGGGTTTACCCTGATGCCGGGGCGAATGAAAAAGATGTATGAAAATACGGTGCATCTGCAAAAACTGGCGGACCCGTATCAAATGCGGCAGCTGATTGCGATTGTCTTTGCCCGTAACCGCGAACGCGACCCTAGCTTGCTGGCGCTGGCCGCCGAAGGCCGCATGTATGCGCGTAGCCTCAACCCCAACGCCTGATTGCCGAATGGCGATGCTACCGGCCTACAAACGACACAGCCTGTAGGCCCGATAAGCGCAGCGCCATCGGGCAATCACATCACGCACGAAGACGCTTCGCCAGGTGCACAGCCACATCCACGCCGCTGCGCTCCAGAGAAATCGACTCCCCTTCCCACGCCGCCTGACGCGTTAAGCAGGTCAGTATGCCACCGGGCGGCATTTCAATCGCCAGCCGTGCTTCACGTTCGTTGGCGGAAATCACCGCCTCCTGCCAACGCACCGTGCGCGCCATATTCATCGCCAGATCGTCAGCGATACGTTCCGGCTGCCACAGCACGCGACCGGTGCTACCGCTCAGGTAGGCGTAGCGCGGACGGGAAAGCGTTACATGGCTGAACGCCTCAACCAGCTTGTGCGCGGGCTCGGCCAACAGTGCACAATGCGACGGCACGCTCACCGCCAGGCGAGGTGCCTTACTGGCCCCTTTGGCCATCGCGCGTTTCGCCACGTCGGCCATCGCGTCATCAGGACCGGCAATCACAATCTGCGTTTCAGCGTTCAGGTTAGCGATATAAGTGCCGCTGCCTTCTACCAGGCTTTCCACCTGACTCAGCGTCAGCCCCATAATTGCCGTCAGGCCGTAGCCGTGCGGGTAGGCCAGCTCCATTAAGTCACCGCGCAGCGCGACCAGCGTCAGCGCGTCGGCGAAGTCGAGCGCACCGGCAACCACCGCCGCCGGGTACGCGCCAATGGAGAGTCCACTGACGATATCAGGCGCTACACCACGACGCTCTAGCTCGCGCGCCCATGCAACGCCAGCAATCAGCAGAGACAGTTGAACGGCTCGGGTATGTTTGAGCGCCTCAGGGGTATCCAGCGTATCAACCTCAGCGCCAAGCACCTCACGCGCCTGGGCCAGTTCCGTCCCCGGAAGGTTTTGCAGCATTCCTGCGTGCTGCGTTCCCTGCCCCGGGAAGGTAAACAGAATTTTCATCACTCCTCCCTGCCCCACGGGTCGCGAACCAACTGCGGCCCCTGCGAGGTTTTTAATAGTGCTTTTCCATCGCGCAGCCATTCATTGAGGGCAAAGCCGCCGCGCGGCGTATCCACCTGGGTATCCGCCCGGCAAAGTCCGGCGGTGAGCTGCTGCTGCCACGTTTCCAGCGCTTCACGGGAGAGCGGCTGCGGCGCGCGGATCAACAGATCCAGATCGCTTGCGGCATGGATAACCGGGATCCCGGTCGCCAGCGCATAGCCAGTACTGCCGGTAATCCCCCACGTCCACGGCCATGCCTGCTGCGCCAATAACAAAGCCACCTGAACCGGTGGCTGAGAGATAAAGGGCGAGCGCAGCAGCGACATCGGGTCCACCAGCGATTCCGGCGAGCAGACGCGGACGACCGCCTCTGCTTTCACCCAACCGGCGGCGCGCTGGTCGCGCTTCATCCCGCGGACGCCCACCGGAATGCGCCCCTGCGCATCAACATCACGTCGCACCACTACCGGCAAGCCGCTATGCCAGACGGTATCCACCCAGGATTCCGTGACATCTTCAAGCGCGTCGCGCGCATTCAGCCAGATAAGGTCGTGTGGACGTAATGTTGTGCTCATGATTTAGATTCCTGAAGTCAGCGAGATAAACAGCGGCAGCGACAGGATACACAGTACGGAGCTCAACAGCAGCACGGCTTCTGCATCCGGCGACTGCACGCCAAAGCGGTTACCGAATACCACGCCGAAGAAACCGGCAGACAGCGCAATCATCAGGATCGCGGTAATCGCCACCGAGCCATGCAGGCCGAGAACAAGAACGATAGCCCAGGCAATCGCCGGTTGAATCAGCAGCTTAGCGAGGGTTGAGGTAATCACGACGGTGTTGATCTGCAATTTACGTGCAGACAGAATCACCCCGGTCAGGAACAGCGCAGCCGCGGTCGCAGACAGGCCCAGCGGTTTGATCGCCGCCAGCACCAGGTCCGGCATTTTGATGCCAATTGCGGAGAGAATAACCCCCAGCAGCGGGCCCATTACGATCGGTTTTTTAATTGAACGCCACATCAGTACCGGCAGCATAGACAGCGTAGAACCGGAGTTGCCACCTTCCGCACGCGCTTTTTCACGTTCCAGAATCAGCAGGCAGAACGGCGTCATCAACACAGAACCACAAGCGATGGAAACGGCAACGGAAAGCGATGTAGACGAGGTTTCACCCAGCACGCTCCCCAGAATCGGCAGGCCCAGCGCAGCGTAGTTTGGCAGCGCCACGGTCAGGGTCAGCACGGCGGCATCCTGCGGTGATTTATTGAACAACTTGGTCGCCATAAAGTAGATAGCGGCATAGGTAATCCACATTGCCAGCGTCAGCACCACAATCAGCGGTGACTGCGCCACGATGCCGGCCCACGGCGTTTGTACGGTAGCGCTAAACAGCGCGGCGGGCAGCGCGAAGTCCATCACGAAGATATTGAGCAGGGAGACATTTTTGTTATCGACCATTTTGGCCTTCCCGGCCCAGAATCCCAGCAGCATGATGACGAAAATCGGAGCAAGAGCATGAACAATTACGTAAGTCATATTTCACCTGTAATGAAAAAAAGTTAGCACTGGCGCGATGATTATTATTTTTCAGATGCAAGTGCCCGCATGGGCGCTGGGAAGCGCCCATGGAGCCGTACATCCGGCAGGTCTCTTTTTTCTTACCAGCTTGCCCGCATGCGTTCGCGTACGAGGGCAGAGCTGCGGCGATTGTCAGCGCCCAGACGGCTTTTCAGCGTCGGGTCCTGACGAGCGTCTTTGATGGCCTGTTGCAAGGTGTTCACCACCAGCGTCAGATCGTTTGCAGATGGCGCATCCGGATTGCTGATATCCAGCAGATTTTCCAGCAGCCCCAGCGTGGCGTAGTTGCTGATGTCATACGCCATTGGCGGAATCGTCGCCGCCAGTTTTTCCAGCGCGTCAACGGTACGCAGGGTGATACGCGCCGCCGACTCTTTACCCATGGCGTGAATCAGCACGCCTTTGTCGTTGAAGGCGATCAGGCGATTCGCCTGGTAGCCGTGCGCCAGAAACGCACCGGACATCGCTTTACCGACAATCAGGCCAATCACCGGGTGACCTGCCAGACGCGCGTTGGCATACGCCGCTGCGGCACCGGCCAGCGCCTGGTGAATACCGAAAGCTTCTTCACGGCGACCGTAGGCCTGGCTTGGTACATCAATCACCGCCACAATCGGACGTTTCACCGCTTTATCAGCGTCTGCGGCGATGGTTTCACTGACCACTTTTGCCAGCGTCCAGCCTTCCAGCAGACCGACTTCCCCTTTCGCTGCGCGCGGGAAGTGGTTATTGGCATCCGGCACCACGGCAACAAAACGCACCGTTTCACCGTTAAGTTCGCCGTCAGCAGCCTGCACAGACGGGCACAGCCCTTCGATTCGTTTGGCGTTCGGAACCAGCGTTTCCAGCCATAATTCGCCACGGCTCATTGCGTTACTCATCATTTCACCTCCCGGGCGAAGAGCGCATGAATCTGTTCGGTATCCGCCTGTTTGCGGGTATCGAAATTCGTCAGACGGTCGAGATACCAGGCATAGTTATCGGTGCGATGTTTCGCCGGAACGCCTTTCGCCAGCGCCTCATGCATCGCCGCTTTGACTGCGTTGACGCCGTCGCCAACCAGTGCTTCCACCAGGCCGCTTTGGTAGCGAATTTCGCCACCGGTCATGCTCCAGATAAACGGACGATCGCGGGAGTCATACTCTTCAATACCGGCTTCCTGTTCGATAACCTGCGGGCCGTTCAGGCCGAGACGCGCTTCGCGGGTCACAATCAGATAGCTACACAGCGCCGCCGCGATGGACATCCCACCGAAGCAGCCCACGGTACCGGCCACAATGCCAACCACCGGGGTATAACGACGCAGGTCAACAATCGCCGCGTGGATATCGGCAATCGCCGCCAGGCCCAGGTTCGCTTCTTGTAAACGTACGCCGCCGGTTTCCAGACTCAGAACGGCCTGCGTTGGGATGCCGTTGCGGTTATCTTCCGCCGCCAGTTCCAGCGCCGCCGCCATTTTGGCACCGGACACTTCGCCCATGCTGCCGCCCTGGAATGCACCTTCAATCGCCACCACCACGGCCGGTTTGCCATTGATGGTGCCTTTTGCCACAACCATGCCGTCATCGGCCTGCGGAACGATGCCCTGCGCGCCCAGCCACGGCGACATCACGCCTTCAAACGGGTCGAGCAGTTCACGGTAGCTGCCTTCATCCAGCAGCGCATGCGCACGCTGGCGCGCTTTTAATTCGATAAAACTGCGGTCATCACGCATAGCTCACCTCTTCAAAAACCTGTTCGATACGGATGCGCGCCACGCCCGGCGTCGCGCCGAAGTCGTGGATGGTCAGCGTGCCAGCCGGCAGGCTGCTGACGGTTTGCAGACGGTTAATCAGCGCTTCCCAGCGGCTGCGGCTGTTATCGACAGAAGTGGTGATATCGACGGTTAACGTCTGGCCCTGGTCGGCGGTGAATAACACCTCCATATCCCCGGAGCCCACAACGCCTGCCAGCGCTTTACCGCGTAAGGTGCGGCTGGCCGGTACGGTTAACGTAATGTGTTCCATAACATCCTCTTAATGCTTTAAATAAGGCGATTCGATGCGATCGAGAAACAGGGTCGCGGCCAGCAGATCCGCCGCGCCGCCCGGCGAGGCGTTCAGCGCCAGCATCTGGCGATCGAGCGCGGCCAAGGCTTGTTGCCCTGCCGGATGGGCGCTGCCGCCGGCGCTGAGCACCGCACGTGCGCCGTCCTGCATAGCGTCCAGCCCTTCCAGACCCGCGCGCGACAAAACGCAGGTGTCGGTCAGCGAAGTCATGATCGCCATCAGCGCGTCGAGCCGGGCGTGCGTTTCGCTGCTGCCGTTAAGGCGGCTCAGCCGTAGCTGGGGCAGCGCACGCTGCATCACGTGTGGAAACGCCTGCTGCGCTTCTTCGCGCGCGCCGGGCACCTGATAACGATGCGTGGCGCGCAGCCCTTTACTGAAGACCTTCGGTGCGGCAGCATCGGGCAGCTTCGCCAGCTCGGCGGCGGTGGCCGCAACCTGCTGCGCACTGCCGGTACCGCCGTGCATGGCCACCGCGCTCACCAGCAGCCCCAGCGCCCAGATCGCGCCGCGGTGGGTGTTTACGCCGTCGGTAGCGGCCATCATCTGTTTCTCACCCGCACGGCCGAGTCGCCCTACGGTTTGTCTCAGCGCAATATCCGCCGGACGCTGCCAGCTTTGTTGCGCTAGCGCCTGAAACGTGGGGGTCAGGCTGTGCGCCGAACGCTCCATCAGCGCGAGCGATAAATCGTGGTGCGCGCCGTTCCCCCGACTGTCCACCAGACCGGGTTTCGGGCTTAATCGTGCTTCGTCAATCAGACACTGCGTGGCGGTTCGCGCCAGCCATTCGGCACCGCCTTCAACCTGAATCTGGGGCAGAAGTTTCATTACCAGCTCCGGAATTTCGCAGGTGGGTTGTACAGACCGCCAGACCATTCAACCAGGTCAGCAACGCTGCTGGCCGCCAGCAGAGAACGAGTCGCGTCGGTACGACGGATACCCATATCTTCCGGATAGACCACTTTGCCGCTCTGACGCAGTTCAGCCACGCGTTTAGCATCAACGCCCAGACCGATGTCGGTGATACCGGCAACCGCCGCCACCATCGCACGACGTTCTTCGAGATCTTTCGCACGATAGAGGTAAGCGATACCTTCTTCGGTCAGGACGTGGGTCACGTCGTCGCCGTAGATCATGACCGGCGCTAACGGCATGCCGGAGGCTTTCGCCACGTCAACCGCGTCCAGTTTTTCGACGAAGGTCGGTTTCGCGCCGGCCTGGAAGGTTTCGACCATCTGCACAACCAGTTTTTTACCGCGCTGCATGGGGTCTGGCTCAGTGATCATATTCAGCCACGCCGGCGTCGCATGACGACGACCGTGCGGGTCATGACCCATATTTGGCGCACCGCCGAATCCGGACAGACGACCGCGGGTCACGGTAGAGGAGTTGGCCAGGCCATCAACCTGAAGGGTTGAGCCGATGAACATATCGACCGCGTACTGCCCCGCCAGCTGACAGAAGGCGCGGTTAGAGCGCATAGAGCCGTCAGCACCGGTGAAGAACACGTCAGGACGGGCGCGGATGTATTCTTCCATCCCGAGCTCGCCGCCGAAGCAGTGCACGCTTTCTACCCAGCCGCTTTCAATCGCTGGAATTAGCGTCGGATGCGGGTTGAGCGTCCAGTGTTTACAGATTTTGCCGCGCAGGCCCAGCTGTTCGCCGTAGGTCGGCAGCAGCAGCTCGATGGCGGCGGTGTTAAAACCGATACCGTGGTTCAGGGACTGCACCTGGTGTTCGGCATAGATACCTTTGATGGCCATCATCGCCATCAGGATATGTTCCTGTTTGATCAGGCGCGGGTCACGGGTAAACAGCGGTTCGATAAAGAACGGCTTGTCGGCAACCACAACGTAGTCAATCCACGACCCAGGAATGTCGACGCGCGGCAGGTCGCACTCGTCGTCCACCAGCTCGTTAACCTGTGCGATAACGATGCCGTCGTGGAATGCGGCAGCTTCCACCAGCGCCGGGGTATCTTCGGTACTCGGCCCGGTGTAGAGGTTACCTTTACGGTCGGCTTTGTAGCCAGCGATCAGCGCCACGTTCGGGGCGAGGTCAACATACAGGCGGGAGTAAAGTTCGATGTAGGTATGGATGGCGCCGATTTCCAGCTGGCCATCCTCCAGCAGCTGCGAAATACGCAGGCTCTGGGTACCGGAGAAAGAGAAGTCGAGTTTACGCGCGATGCCCTTCTCGAAAATATCCAGATGCTCGCTGCGCCCGACGCTTGGCATAATCATGTGCAGGTCGTGCACAATCTGCGGGTTAACCTCAGCCAGCATGCGGGACAGGAAATCTGCCTGCTTCTGGTTATTGCCTTCTAATACCACGCGGTCACCCGGCGCGATCAGTTTTTCCAGCATCGCGGTCAGGTCTGCGGTCGGCAGAACCTTACCCTGCACCGGAACGGAAGCCAGACGGCGCTGTTTTTCCGTGCGGCGCGTGTTCCAGACGCGTGCTGGCGTTTGCCCAGATAACATTATTAACCTCCTGATTCAGCTAATCATTTTGATTGCTTAACACAGATAAGAGTGTGCACTCTGGTGAGAAAGTCATCAATTAAGCGTAGGAAAGAATCATTAGCTTGAGAGTAATAATTGAAGTAACAATTTGTGAGGAGGATCAGACTCCAAAGGGATAAAAAGCGCTACGCATGCCTCATTTTCATAAACACAAGGGCAAAGTGACGGTATAGTAGGCGGCAGATTAACGAGTAAACATCGCGTAGCCATGACTGAAACCACCCACCACGACCTCAACATCGACACCCGCAGCAGCGCCACCTTCGTGCCGATGCGCGGCGTCAGCAATCGCCATCTGCAAACGATGCTGCCGCGCCTTATTCGCCGTAAGCTGCAGTTCACGCCGCACTGGCAGCGTCTTGAGCTGCCGGACGGCGATTTTGTCGATCTGGCGTGGAGTGAAGACCCGCAGGCCGCGCGCCATAAACCGCGCCTGGTGGTGTTCCATGGGCTGGAGGGCAGCCTGTACAGCCCGTATGCTCACGGTTTAATTAATGCGGCAAAAGAACAGGGCTGGCTGTGCGTCGTGATGCACTTTCGCGGCTGCAGCGGCGAGCCCAACCGCCTGAACCGTATCTATCACTCCGGTGAAACGGAAGATGGCACCTGGTTCCTGCACTGGCTGGCGCGCGAATACGGCCATGTGCCGACCGCAGCGGTGGGCTATTCGCTGGGCGGCAATATGCTCGCCTGCCTGCTGGCGAAAGAAGGTGATAACGTCCCGGTGGATGCCGCGGCGATCGTCTCAGCGCCGTTTATGCTGGAAGCCTGTAGTTATCATATGGATAAGGGCTTTTCCCGCGTCTACCAGCGCTACCTGCTCAATCTGCTCAAGGGCAACGCGGCTCGCAAGCTCAAGGCCTATCCCGGCTCGCTGCCGGTAGATTTACGCCAGCTGAAAAGCATGCGTCGCATCCGCGAGTTTGACGACTCGATTACCTCAAAAATTCACGGCTTCGCCGATGCCATTGACTACTATCGTCAATGCAGCGCGATGCCTATCTTAAGCAAAATCACCAAGCCGACGCTGATCATCCACGCTAAGGACGATCCGTTTATGGATCATCATTCTATTCCCGCCCAGGAAGAGCTGCCGGATAACGTCGAGTATCAGTTGACCGAGCACGGCGGGCACGTGGGCTTTATCGGTGGGACTCTCCGCCACCCGGAAATGTGGCTGGAGAAACGCATCCCCGCCTGGCTGATGCGCTGGCTGGGGACGAAAGGATGATCATTCCATGGCAGGACCTCGACCCGCAAACGCTGGATAACCTGATTGAAAGCTTTGTCTTGCGCGAAGGCACTGATTATGGTGAATATGAGCGTTCACTTGCGCAAAAGGTCGCCGACGTCAAACAGCAGCTACAAACAGGCGAAGCGGTGCTGGTCTGGTCAGAACTTCACGAGACCGTCAATATCATGCCCCGTAACCAATTCCGCGGTTAACTATACTAGTGACAGGAAGCACGCTGCTTGCTGTCACGTATTCAGGGAGTTATTCGCATGTCTGCCAAACACCCGGTTATTGCCGTTACCGGCTCCAGCGGAGCGGGTACGACCACCACCAGCCTCGCATTCCGTAAAATCTTCGCCCAGCTTAACCTGCGATCCGCCGAGGTCGAAGGTGACAGCTTCCACCGCTATACGCGCCCGGAAATGGACATGGCGATCCGCAAGGCCCGCGATCTGGGCCGCCATATCAGCTACTTCGGTCCGGATGCCAATGACTTTGGTCTGCTGGAACAGACTTTTCGCGATTACGGCCTGACCGGTAAAGGGCAGTCGCGCAAATACCTGCACACCTACGACGAAGCGGTACCGTGGAACCAGGTGCCCGGCACGTTCACACCCTGGCAGCCCCTGCCGGAGCCTACCGACGTGCTATTCTACGAAGGGCTCCACGGCGGCGTGGTGACGCCGCAGCACGACGTGGCCCGCCACGTGGATCTGCTGGTCGGCGTGGTGCCGATCGTAAACCTTGAGTGGATCCAGAAGATGATTCGCGACACCAGCGAACGCGGCCACTCGCGCGAAGCGGTCATGGACTCGGTGGTGCGCTCAATGGAAGACTACATCAACTACATCACCCCGCAGTTTTCACGCACGCACATCAACTTCCAGCGCGTGCCCACGGTCGACACGTCTAACCCCTTCGCCGCGAAAAGTATTCCATCGCTGGACGAGAGCTTTGTGGTGATTCACTTCCGTAATCTTAAAAACATCGACTATCCGTGGCTGCTGGCCATGCTTCAGGGATCGTTTATTTCGCATATGAATACGCTGGTCGTTCCCGGCGGGAAGATGGGGCTGGCAATGGAATTGATTATGACGCCGCTGGTGCAGCGTTTAATGGAAGGCCGCAACTAAACCTTAAGCCTGATGGTGCTTCGCTTATCAGGCCTACAGGATATTGCGAAACGAGTAGGTCGGGTAAGGCGTAGCCGCCACCCGACAGTCGCACGGCATACGCCCTTGTTAAGGGTTTACCCCTCAATCACTTCGTAAGAGTGGGTGATATTCACCGCTTTTTCGAGCATCAACGCAACCGAACAGTATTTCTCCGCCGACAGATCGACCGCACGAGATACCGCCGCATCCTTCAGCGCTTTACCGGTGACAATGAAGTGCAGATTAATATGGGTAAACAGTCGCGGCGCTTCTTCACGGCGCTCGGACGTCAGCTTCACTTCACAATCGGTGACGTCATTACGGCCCTTTTGCAGAATAGACACCACGTCGATAGCACTACAGCCACCAGCGGCCATCAGCACGATTTCCATCGGGCTTGGCGCTTTATCGCCAGAGTTGCCGTCCATCAGAATCTGGTGGCCGGAAGCGGACTCGCCAAGGAAGGTTAACCCTTCAACCCATTTCACACGCGCTTGCATAATTTTTAACTCCGAGGTTGCAATATTCTTCTCAGATTACGCGCACATAACAATTCTCGCAATGGAAGGCGATCGCCGTCATGCTGAAGCGAGACACCAGGAGACACACGGCGAAAGCTATGCTAAAACAGTCAGGATGCTACGGTAATACATAAACGTACTGCATGTATGCAGAGGACATCACATTACAGGCTGCGGCGTAACTCGACAGCCGACTTCCCAGGTAACGGGAAGGATACTATTGCAACCGGTGGCCGTCAGGTTTTTGCCGCCGGGAAGAGCTTATAACAGAGGATAACCGCGCATGGTGCTTGGCAAACCGCAAACAGACCCGACTCTCGAATGGTTCTTGTCTCATTGCCATATTCATAAGTACCCCTCGAAGAGCACGCTGATTCACCAGGGTGAAAAAGCAGAGACGCTGTATTACATCGTAAAAGGCTCAGTGGCAGTTCTCATCAAGGACGAAGAAGGCAAAGAGATGATCCTCTCTTACCTCAACCAGGGCGATTTTATCGGCGAGTTAGGCCTGTTTGAAGAAGGCCAGGAACGCAGCGCGTGGGTACGGGCAAAAACCGCTTGTGAAGTGGCTGAAATCTCTTATAAAAAATTCCGTCAGCTGATCCAGGTTAACCCGGACATTCTGATGCGTCTCTCTTCGCAAATGGCGCGTCGTCTGCAGGTTACCTCTGAGAAAGTCGGCAACCTGGCGTTCCTCGATGTGACGGGTCGTATCGCGCAGACTCTGCTGAACCTGGCCAAACAGCCGGATGCGATGACCCACCCGGACGGCATGCAGATCAAAATTACCCGTCAGGAAATCGGTCAGATCGTGGGCTGCTCCCGTGAAACCGTGGGCCGTATCCTGAAGATGCTGGAAGATCAAAACCTGATCTCCGCACACGGCAAAACCATTGTCGTTTACGGTACCCGCTAATCCAGCCTAAACGGCGTATTGCCAGGCAATACGCCGCTTTTGTTTTCCCCTATGTGGCGCAGGCTGATTTACCACCCAGAAATCAACTATGCACTACGGCAAACGCTGGTGCTGTGTTTGCCCGTGGCTATTGGCCTGCTTTTCGGCCATCTTCAGCAGGGCCTGCTGTTCTCGCTGGTGCCCGCCTGCTGCAACATCGCCGGTCTCGACACCCCACATAAGCGCTTTTTCAAACGCCTGATTATCGGCGGCAGCCTGTTTGCCGGGTGCAGCCTTGCCGTGCAGCTGCTGCTGGCGCGCGACGTTCCCCTGCCGCTGATCCTGAGCGGGCTAGCGCTGCTGCTGGGCGTAACGGCGGAGATCAGCGCGCTGCACGGGCGGCTACTGCCCGCCTCGCTGATCGCCGCCATTTTTACGCTCAGCCTGGCCGGCAATATGCCCATCTGGCAGCCGCTGCTCATCTACGCGCTGGGCACCCTGTGGTACGGATTATTCAACTGGTGGTGGTTCTGGATATGGCGCGAACAGCCGCTGCGTGAATCGTTAAGCCTGCTCTACCGCCAGTTGGCCGACTATTGCGAAGCAAAATATAGTCTGCTGACGCAGCATACCGACCCCAACAGCGCACTCCCGCCACTGCTCACTCGCCAGCAAAAGGTGGTGGATCTCATTTCCCAGTGCTACCAGCAGCTGCATATGCTGGCGGCTAACCAACATAACGACTACAAGCGGCTGCTGCGTGCTTTCCAGATGGGGCTGGATTTGCAGGAACATATCTCCGTTAGCCTGCACCAGCCGGAAGAGGTCCAGAAGCTGGTTGAACAAAGCCACGCCGAAGCGGTGATCCGCTGGAACGCGCAGACCGTTTCCGCGCGCCTGCGCGTGCTGGCGGACGATCTTCTCTATCATCGCTACCCCACGCGCTTCACGATGGACAAACAGATTGGCGCGCTGGATAAAATTGCCCGCCAGCATCCGGATAACCCGGTCGGCCAGTTTTGCGCCTGGCACTTCAGCCGTATTGCCCGCGTACTGCGTAGCCAGCGCCCGCTTTACCCACGTAATCTGATGGCCGACAAAGAGCGCCGCCTGCCGCTCATCCCGGCGTTAAAAAGCTATCTGTCGCTGAAGTCGCCCGCGCTGCGCAACGCCGCACGCCTCAGCGTCATGTTAAGCATTGCCAGCCTGATGGGGATGGCGCTGCATCTGCCGAAACCCTACTGGATCCTGATGACGGTCCTGCTGGTCACGCAAAACGGCTACGGCGCTACGCGCGTAAGGATTTTCCATCGTGCGGCAGGGACTCTGGCCGGGCTGGTCATCGCCGCTATCGCCCTACACTTCCACACGCCACAAGGGTGGGCGCTGGCTGGGATGCTGATCGTGACGCTGGTAAGCTACTTGATTATTCGCCGCAGCTACGGCTGGGCCACCGTGGGCTTCACGATTACGGCGGTGTATACCTTGCAGCTTCTGACGCTCAACGGCGAAGAGTTTATTATCGCCCGCTTTATCGACACCCTGATCGGCTGCCTGATTGCCTTTGGTGGGATGATCTGGCTGTGGCCGCAGTGGCAGAGCGGCCAGCTGCGTCAGAACGCTCAGGCGGCGCTGGAGGCTGACCAGGAGGCCATTCGTCTGATCCTCAGCCCCGACCCGCAGGCGCCTAAGCTTGCCTATCAGCGCATGCGCGTCAACCAGGCGCACAATACGCTGTACAACACCCTCAACCAGGCCATGCAGGAACCGGGATTTAACTCTCGCTATCTCGAAGACATGAAGCTGTGGGTCACCCACAGCCAGTTTATCGTCGAGCACATCAACGCCATGACGACCCTGGCACGCGAGCACAACATGCTGACGCCGGATCTGGCCCAACGCTATCTGGAGTCGTGTGAAATCGCGCTCCAGCGCTGTCAACAGCGTCTGGAATACGATGAGGCGGGAAGCAGCGGCGAGGTGAACATTATGGAAGCGCCGGACGCGCTGTCCCACGGGCCGTTGAGCACCATGGAACAGCATCTCCAGCGTATTTTAGGGCACTTAAGCACCATGCACACCATCTCGTCGGTGGCCTGGCGCCAGCGCCCGCGGCACGGCGGCTGGTTGAAACGGCAGTCTAGCTGATCAATGCTGCCACGGCTTGTGCAAAGCGCTGCATACCGTCGTCGATATCCTGTTCTTCCACCACCAGAGATGGCGCAAAGCGCATCACGTCCGGGCCCGCATTCAGCACCATCACGCCAGCATCCGCCGCAGCATACAGGAAGTCGCGCGCGCGGCCTTTATACTTCGCGTTCAGTTCTGCACCTATCAGCAGACCCATGCCGCGCACATCGCTGAAGACATCGTACTTCGCGTTAATGTGCTGCAGATGCTGAACAAAGCGCTCACGTTTAGCATTCACGCCGTTAAGGACTTCGGGGGTGTTAATGATATCGAAGGCCGCCCCGGCCACGGCACAGGCCAGCGGGTTACCGCCGTAGGTGGAACCGTGTGACCCCACGTGGAAGGCACTGGCAATCTCTTCGGTGGTGAGCATAGCGCTGACCGGGAAACCGCCGCCCAACGCCTTGGCGCTGGTCAGAATATCCGGCGTCACGCCGTAGTGCATGTAAGCGAACAGCGAGCCGGTACGGCCCATGCCGCTCTGCACTTCATCAAACACCAACAGCGCCTGGTGCTTATCGCACAGCGCGCGCAGGCCTTTGAGGAATTCTGGCGTTGCCGCCAGTACGCCGCCTTCACCCTGAATAGGCTCGACCACGACCGCGCAGGTATGATCGTCCATTACCGCTTCTACCGCATGCAGATCGTTAAACGGTACGTGGACAATATCGGCCGGTTTCGGGCCAAAACCATCGGAATACTTCGGCTGACCGCCCACGGAAACGGTGAACAACGAACGTCCGTGAAACGCGTTATGGAAGGCAATAATTTTGGTTTTGTACGGGCTATGGCGGGTAGACGCGTAGTAACGCGCCAGCTTAAAGGCGGTTTCGTTGGCTTCCGTTCCGGAATTCATGAATACCACACGTTCCGCGAAGGTAGCATCCACCAGCTTCTGCCCCAGGCGCAGCGCCGGTTCGTTAGTAAACACGTTGCTGGTATGCCACAGGGTTTCACCCTGGGTTTTCAGCGCGTCCACCAGTGCCGGATGACAGTGGCCCAGCGCCGTCACCGCAATACCGCCTGCAAAATCAACGTACTCTTTGCCTTGCTGATCCCAGACGCGGCTGCCCTTGCCCTTCACCGGAATAAACTCGGCCGGTGCATAAATTGGCAAAATGACCTGATCGAAGGTCGCGCGGGTGATCGCAGGTTGTTTGGTTACCATGTCATGCCCTTCTTCAACGATGCAGCAATGATTGTGAGAATCTATCCACAAAATATGCATAAAAAATCACATCATGGCAACTACTATCGATGGAGAAAGTTGGCCAGCAGCGCGTGTCCTTGCTCGCTAAGAATGCTTTCCGGGTGGAACTGTACGCCTTCGAGATCCCACTCGCGGTGACGAATCCCCATGATTTCACCGGCTTCGCTAAGCGCGGTAACCTCAAAGCAGTCCGCCAGGGTATCCGGCTGAATCAGCAGCGAATGATAGCGGGTAACCGTCAGCGGGTTATTCAGCCCGCGAAAGACGCCCTGCTGCTGATGGAAAATCGGCGAGGTTTTGCCGTGCATGACCTGAGCGGCGCGAACGATACGCGCGCCAAAGGCCTGAGCGATAGCCTGATGACCTAAGCAGACGCCAAGAATGGGAATTTTGCCGGCGTAGCGGCGAATAACGTCAAGTGAAATACCGGCATCATCCGGCGTGCAGGGGCCTGGAGAGATAACGATTTTCTCCGGTGCCAGCAGGGCGATTTCCTCGAGAGTGATGTCATCGTTACGTCTGACCGTTACGCTGGCGCCCAGCTCACAGAAATACTGGTAAAGGTTCCAGGTAAAGGAATCGTAATTATCAATCAGCAGGATCATGGCGGCTCCGGTTATCTTTCTGCCGCCATTCTACCGGGTGACATCCACTTTAGCGATACGGGCGACGGCCTCATGCCTGACGCCGCCCGATATGGCTTACGGCAGGACTTTCGCGGAAAGGATCACGACCGGCTTGGTCGGCACATTCTGGTACGGCCCGACGTTATGGCTCGGCACCTGGGAGATTTTATCCGCCACGTCCATGCCCTTCACAACCTTGCCGAATACCGCATAGCCGAAATCACGCTGACCGTGATCAAGGAAGGCGTTATCGGCCACGTTGATGAAGAACTGGCTGGTTGCGCTATCTTTATCAGCAGTACGCGCCATCGCGATAGTGCCGCGAGTATTACGCAGGCCATTGTCAGCTTCGTTTTTAATCGGCGGGTTCGGCTGCTTCTGCTGCATCTGCTCGTTAAAACCGCCGCCCTGAACCATAAAGCCCGGGATCACGCGGTGGAACGTCGTGTTGTTGTAAAAGCCGCTATTAACGTATTTCAGGAAGTTTTCAACGGAAACCGGCGCTTTCTGGCTATCCAGCTGCAGCTCGATATTACCCGCGGAGGTCGTCAGCAGTACGTGCGGATTCTGGGTTGCTGCTAAAGCCGCAGGAGCCATCGCCGAGAGAGCAAAAACAGCCGCCACGGCCGCCAGAGTTGATTTGAGCATGAGAATTCCTTTAACAGGTGCAGTAGAGAAAGCAAGTGGCTTGATTCTAAAGAGGGACAGCCCCTCAGGCCAGTGCTTTACCAAAGTTTACCTGGGCTCAACGCTTATAATGAGCGTGGTAAGCATTGCCACATTTGATTTTGTGATCCAGATCACAATGAAAAGTGTAATACGCCAACGTTTGCGTAATAAAACTATGAATACGTCACTTCAGTGACTAAAATCTGCCCGCTCAGCGCAGTGTCAACGCGCTTTACACAACTATTCACAGGCCAGTCATGACTAACAGCAACCGTATCAAGCTCACATGGATTAGCTTCTTCTCCTACGCCCTTACCGGTGCGTTGGTGATCGTCACCGGGATGGTGATGGGGAACATCGCCGATTACTTCAATCTGCCCGTTTCCAGCATGAGTAACACCTTTACCTTCCTGAACGCCGGTATTCTGATCTCGATTTTCCTCAATGCATGGCTGATGGAAATTGTTCCCCTGAAGACGCAGCTGCGTTTTGGCTTCATTCTGATGGTACTGGCGGTGGCCGGCCTGATGACCAGCCACAGCCTGGCGCTGTTCTCGGCGGCCATGTTCGTGCTCGGTCTGGTCAGCGGGATCACCATGTCGATCGGTACCTTCCTGATTACCCATATGTATGAAGGCCGTCAGCGCGGCGCGCGCCTGCTGTTTACCGACTCCTTCTTCAGCATGGCGGGGATGATTTTCCCGATGCTCGCCGCCTGGCTACTGGCTCGTACCATCGAGTGGTACTGGGTCTATGCCTGCATTGGCCTGATCTACGTCGCGATTTTCGTGCTGACCTTCGGCTGCGAGTTCCCACTGCTGGGTAAAAAAGCCCAACACAACGACCAGCCAGTGGTCAAAGAGAAGTGGGGCATTGGCGTGCTGTTCCTGTCCATCGCCGCCCTGTGCTACATCCTCGGCCAGCTGGGCTTTATCTCCTGGGTGCCGGAATATGCTAAAGGCCTGGGCATGAGCCTTGGTGACGCGGGTAAACTGGTCAGCGACTTCTGGATGTCTTACATGTTCGGCATGTGGGCCTTCAGCTTCATCCTACGCTTCTTCGACCTGCAGCGTATCCTGACCGTGCTGGCTGGCATCGCGACCCTGATGATGTACCTGTTCAACCACGGCGAACCGCAGCATCTGGCATGGTTTATTCTGACCCTGGGCTTCTTCTCCAGCGCCATTTATACCTCAATTATCACCCTGGGTTCGCTACAGACCAAAGTCGCCTCCCCAAAACTGGTTAACTTCGTGCTGACCTGTGGCACCATCGGCACCATGCTGACCTTCGTGGTAACCGGCCCGATCGTTGCCAGCAGCGGCCCGCTGGCTGCGCTCACCACGGCGAACGGACTCTACGCTGTCGTGTTTGTGATGTGTCTGATCCTCGGCTTCGTTAGCCGCCACCGTCAGCATGCTACGGTTGCCGGACACTAATCCTTACCGCCCCTTTTCAACCTGAAAAGGGGCACCTTTCTCCAGCTCTGCCCCCCGCCGCTTATTTGCTCATTTTGAACAAAAAACAAACACCAAAGAAAGTTGTGTATTATCCGCAACTTACAAAACCACTTTAAAATCATAGCCATACCCATTAAGTGGTAGGTAAAGGCTAAATTGATTTGAATCAATAATCCCCCTAGCTGAATCGTTAAGGTAGGCAGTATTAGAATAGAAATCGAGGCAAAAATGAGCAAAGTCAGACTCGCAATTATCGGTAACGGCATGGTCGGCCACCGTTTTATCGAGGATCTTCTCGATAAATCCGATGCCAGCCACTTCGACATTACCGTCTTCTGTGAAGAACCCCGCATCGCCTACGACCGCGTCCACCTCTCCTCCTACTTCTCACACCACACGGCGGAAGAGCTGTCGTTGGTCCGTGAGGGCTTCTATGAGAAGCATGGTGTGAAGGTACTGGTCGGCGAACGCGCCATCACCATTAACCGTAAAGAGAAGGTGATCCACTCCAGCGCGGGTCGTACCGTCTTTTACGACAAGTTGATTATGGCGACCGGTTCTTACCCGTGGATCCCACCGATTAAAGGGTCTGAAACTCAGGATTGCTTCGTTTACCGTACCATTGAAGATCTGAACGCCATTGAATCCTGCGCCCGCCGTAGCAAACGCGGTGCGGTGGTCGGCGGCGGCCTGCTCGGCCTCGAAGCAGCCGGCGCGCTGAAAAACCTCGGCGTTGAAACCCACGTGATCGAATTCGCCCCGATGCTAATGGCGGAACAGCTCGATCAGATGGGCGGCGAGCAGCTCAAGCGCAAAATCGAAAGCATGGGTGTGAAGGTTCACACCAGCAAAAACACCAAAGAGATCGTGCAGGAAGGCGAGAACGCCCGTAAAACCATGCGCTTTGCCGACGGCAGCCAGCTGGAAGTCGACTTTATCGTCTTCTCTACCGGCATTCGCCCGCGCGACAAGCTGGCCACCCAGTGTGGTCTGGAAGTCGCCCAGCGAGGCGGCATCATGATTAATGACCGCTGCCAGACATCCGATCCGGATATCTACGCCATCGGCGAATGCGCCAGCTGGAAGAACCGCGTCTACGGCCTGGTGGCGCCGGGCTACAAAATGGCTCAGGTTGCCGTTGACCACATCCTCGGCAGCGAAAACAGCTTCCAGGGTGCCGATATGAGCGCCAAGCTGAAGCTGCTTGGCGTTGACGTAGGCGGTATCGGCGATGCGCATGGCCGTACGCCGGGTGCGCGCAGCTACGTCTACCTCGACGAAAGCAAAGAAGTCTACAAACGCCTTATCGTCAGCGCAGATAACAAAACGCTGCTCGGCGCGGTGCTGGTCGGCGACACCAGCGACTACGGCAACCTGCTGCAGCTGGCGCTGAACGCCATCGAACTGCCGGAAAACCCGGATTCGCTGATTCTGCCGGCGCACGCCAGCAGCGGTAAACCGTCTATCGGCGTCGATAAGCTGCCGGACAGCGCGCAAATTTGCTCCTGCTTCGACGTCTCGAAAGGCGATCTGATCGCCGCGATTAACAAAGGTTGCCACACCGTGGCGGCGCTGAAAGCCGAAACCAAAGCCGGTACCGGCTGCGGCGGCTGTATTCCGCTGGTCACCCAGGTCCTCAACGCCGAGCTGGCGAAACAGGGTATTGAAGTCAACCACAGCCTGTGTGAACACTTTGCGTTCACCCGCCAGGAGCTGTATCACCTGATTCGCGTGGAAGGCATCAAAACCTTCGACGAGCTGCTGGCAAAATACGGCAAAGGCTACGGCTGTGAAGTCTGCAAACCGACCGTGGGGTCCCTGCTGGCTTCCTGCTGGAACGAATATATCCTCAAGCCGCAGCATACGCCGCTTCAGGACACCAACGACAACTTCCTGGCCAATATCCAGAAAGACGGTACCTACTCGGTGATCCCACGCTCCGCCGGCGGTGAAATCACCCCAGAAGGCCTGGTGGCCGTTGGCCGTATCGCGCGAGAATTCAATCTGTACACCAAAATCACCGGCTCCCAGCGTATCGGCCTGTTCGGTGCGCAGAAAGACGATCTGCCGGAAATCTGGCGTCAGCTGATTGAAGCAGGCTTCGAAACCGGTCACGCCTATGCGAAAGCGCTGCGTATGGCCAAAACCTGCGTCGGTAGCACCTGGTGTCGTTACGGCGTGGGCGACAGCGTGGGCTTCGGCGTGGAGTTAGAAAACCGCTACAAAGGCATTCGTACGCCGCACAAAATGAAGTTTGGCGTCTCCGGCTGTACCCGCGAGTGTGCAGAAGCGCAGGGCAAAGACGTTGGCATCATCGCCACCGAGAAAGGCTGGAACCTGTACGTCTGCGGTAACGGCGGCATGAAGCCACGTCACGCGGATCTGCTGGCGGCTGACCTCGATCGCGAAACGCTGATCAAATACCTCGATCGCTTCATGATGTTCTACATCCGTACCGCCGATAAGCTGACGCGTACCGCGCCGTGGCTGGATAACCTGGAAGGCGGTATCGACTACCTGCGTTCCGTGATCATCGACGACAAGCTGGGCCTGAACGAACATCTGGAAGCTGAAATCGCCCGTCTGCGTGAAGCGTTTGCCTGCGAATGGACCGAGACCGTAAACGACCCGGCCGCTCAGGTACGCTTCAAACACTTTATCAACAGCGAACAACGTGACCCGAACGTCCAGGTGGTTGCCGAGCGTGCCCAGCACCGCCCTGCTACGCCGTATGAACGTATTCCGGTCACTCTGGTGGAGGAAAACGCATGAGCCAGTGGGTAAATATCTGCAAAATTGACGCTATTGTCCCAGCGACCGGCGTCTGCGCCTTGCTGGGAGACCAGCAGGTGGCGATCTTCCGCCCGTATGCCGATGATCGGGTCTTTGCCATCAGCAACATCGACCCGTTCTTCGAATCGAGCGTGCTGTCTCGCGGCCTGATTGCCGAACATCAGGGCGAGCTGTGGGTGGCAAGCCCGCTGAAAAAACAGCGCTTCCGTCTGCGTGATGGGCTGTGCATGGAAGATGAGAGCCATTCCGTCGCCCATTACGAAGCGCGCGTTAAAGACGGCCAGGTGCAGCTCAAGGCCTGAACGTTCAGGCATAAGTAATACCAAAAACTTATGACCTTAAAGGGGTAACAGCAGGAAAAATCGTGTATTCCGTACGATGTCTGCTGTTATCCTTACCCGCATTATTCATTCCCCGCATTTCTATTGCTAATTCCGTGAGGTTGCCCCGTGGATCACTTACCCATCTTTTGCCAACTGCGCGATCGCGAATGTTTGCTGGTCGGCGGCGGTGATGTTGCCGAACGCAAGGCGCGTCTACTGCTGGACGCGGGCGCTCGCCTCACGGTAAATGCGCGGGATTACGTCCCGCAGTTCCACGTCTGGGCCGAGGCGGGAATGCTGACGCTGGTCGCGGGCGACTTCCAGCCCGCTCTGCTCGACCCCTGCTGGCTGGCCATTGCTGCCACCGACGACGATGCGATCAATCAGCAGGTCAGCGATGAGGCGGAAGCTCGACGCATTTTCTGCAACGTGGTGGATGCGCCGAAAGCCGCGAGCTTTATCATGCCATCGATTATCGACCGCTCGCCGCTCATGGTAGCGGTCTCCTCCGGCGGCACCTCACCGGTGCTAGCGCGCCTGCTGCGCGAGAAGCTGGAAGCGATGCTGCCACAGCATCTGGGCCAGGTTGCGGCCTATGCCGGAAAGCTACGCGAACGGGTGAAAAAACAGTTCTCCACGATGGGCGAACGCCGCCGCTTCTGGGAAAAAATGTTCATGAACGATCGCCTGGCGCAGTCGCTGGCTAACCAGGACCGCCAGGCCATTGAAGAAACGACCGAACAGCTGCTGACCGCCCCGCTCGACCACCGTGGTGAAGTGGTGCTGGTCGGCGCCGGGCCGGGCGATGCCGGGCTCCTGACGCTCAAAGGGCTACAGCAGATCCAGCAGGCTGACGTCGTGGTATACGACCGACTGGTCTCTGATGACATCATGAATCTGGTTCGCCGCGACGCAGACCGCGTATTCGTCGGTAAACGCGCGGGCTACCACTGCGTACCGCAGGATGAAATTAACCAGATTCTGCTGCGTGAAGCACAGCAGGGTAAACGCGTGGTGCGCCTGAAAGGCGGCGACCCCTTTATTTTTGGTCGCGGCGGTGAAGAACTGGAAACCCTGTGCGATGCGGGTATTCCTTTCTCGGTGGTGCCGGGGATCACGGCCGCTTCAGGCTGCTCGGCTTACTCCGGCATTCCGCTGACCCATCGCGACTACGCACAAAGCGTACGCCTGGTCACCGGCCACCTGAAGACCGGCGGCGAACTGGACTGGGAAAACCTGGCGGCAGAAAAGCAAACGCTGGTGTTCTACATGGGGTTGAACCAGGCAGCCACTATTCAACAGAAGCTGATTGAGCACGGAATGCAGGGCGATATGCCGGTCGCCATCGTCGAGAACGGTACGGCGGTAAACCAGCGCGTGGTCGATGGTCAGTTGACGCAGCTCGGCGAGCTGGCGCAGCAGATGGCGAGCCCGGCGCTGATTATCGTTGGGCGCGTGGTTGGGCTTCGCGACCGGTTGAACTGGTTCTCCAACCATTAAACGTAAAAAAACCGGGATTATCCCGGTTTGAAGTTGGTGACAAAATAGCTGCCTGATGGCGCTTCGCTTATCAGGCCTACATAAACCCACACAACCCACTGATATTGCAGAGCATGTAGGCCGGGTATGGCGCAGCCGCCACCCGGCAATTTGCGCTAATGCTTACGGTTTGGCCACAAAGCCAATCGCTTCGTACACCGCCTTCAGCGTCTGAGATGCACGCGCACTGGCCTTCTCTGCGCCTTCTTTCATGATCTTCTGCAGGAAAGCTTCGTCGTTACGGAAGCGATGATAACGCTCCTGCAGTTCGCTCAGCATACCGGAAACGGCTTCCGCCACTTCCCCTTTCAGGTGGCCGTACATCTTGCCTTCGAAGTGTTTTTCCAGCTCAGGAATGCTCTGGCCGGTTACGCCGGAGAGAATATCCAGCAGGTTAGAAACGCCCGCTTTCTCTTTCTGATCGTAGCGAATAACCGGCGGCTCTTCAGAGTCGGTCATCGCACGTTTGATCTTTTTCACTACCGATTTCGGGTCTTCCAGCAGGCCAATCACGTTGTTGCGGTTGTCATCGGACTTGGACATCTTCTTGGTCGGCTCAAGCAGCGACATTACGCGCGCGCCGGACTTCGGAATAAACGGCTCAGGCACTTTGAAGATATCGCCGTAGATGGCGTTAAAGCGCTGGGCGACATCGCGGCTCAGCTCCAGGTGCTGCTTCTGGTCTTCACCAACCGGCACCTGATTGGTCTGGTACAGCAGGATGTCTGCCGCCATCAGCACCGGGTAGTCAAACAGGCCGGCGTTGATGTTTTCCGCGTAGCGGGCAGATTTATCTTTGAACTGAGTCATACGGCTCAGCTCGCCGAAATAGGTGTAGCAGTTCAGCGCCCAGCCCAGCTGTGCGTGTTCCGGCACGTGAGACTGTACGAAGATGGTGCTTTTTTCCGGGTCGATTCCGCAGGCCAGATACAGCGCCAGCGTGTCGAGCGTCGCCTTACGCAGCGCCTGCGGGTCCTGACGTACGGTAATCGCGTGCTGGTCAACGATGCAGTAGATGCAGTGATAGTCATCCTGCATGTTGACCCACTGACGCAGTGCACCCATGTAGTTACCGATGGTCAGTTCACCTGACGGCTGTGCGCCGCTGAATACGATGGGCTTAGTCATGTTCTGATTCCTGATTTTCACTGTTTGCAAGCCCGAGAGCGGGCAAAAGTTCATTGAAGTGGTCAAAGACGACGTCCGGCTCGCTCAGCGCGATGGCTTCGCCATAGTTGTAGCCGTAGGTCAGACCAACGGAGGTGCAGCCCGCAGCCTTAGCGGCCTGAATATCATTGCGCGAGTCACCGACAAACAACAGCGCTTCCGGGGCCAAAGAAAGCTTTTCCGCCACCTTCAGCAGCGGCTCGGGATGCGGCTTCTTGTTCTGCACGTCATCCCCGCCAATCACCACGGAGAAATAGCTGTCGATGCCCAGCGACGCCAATATCGGTGCCACGAACGGCGTTGGCTTGTTGGTCACCAGCGCCAGCGGTAAGCCGCTGGCGTGCAGCGCGGCCAGCGTTTGCTCAACGTGCGGGAACAGGAAGCTACCCTCTTCGGCAAACTCGGCATAATAACGATCGAACAGACGTCGCAGCACGCGAAGCTGCTCGTCTTGCGGAATATCGTGGCTATCGACGGAGGGTTTCCCCTGCGCCGCGCGCTGGGAAGCGCGTTCCTGGCGGGCCCAGTTCAGCGCCCGTTCCATCAGAACGTCGGCACCGTTGCCAATCCAGGTAACGACGCGGTCTTCGCCCGCGACCGGAAGCTCCAGCGCATACAGGGCGCTATCCACCGCCGCCGTCAGCCCCGGCGCGCTGTCGACCAGCGTACCGTCGAGGTCAAACGCGACGCCGCGAATGGTTTGCAATTTATCCATGACTTACCTTTGCCAGCTCACTGCGCATTTCATCAATGACTTTGTTGTAGTCTGGTTGGCCAAAAATCGCCGACCCGGCGACAAACATATCCGCCCCGGCCGCCGCGATTTCGCGAATATTATTCACCTTCACGCCGCCGTCGACTTCCAGACGGATGTCATAGCCGGACGCATCAATGCGGCGACGCACTTCCTGCAGCTTGTCCAGCGTATGTGGAATAAAGGACTGACCGCCGAAGCCTGGGTTAACCGACATCAGCAGGATGACGTCCAGCTTGTCCATCACGTAGTCGAGGTAGCTTAGCGGCGTAGCCGGGTTCAGCACCAGACCCGCTTTACAGCCATGTTCTTTGATCAGCTGCAGCGTACGGTCAACGTGTTCAGAGGCTTCCGGATGGAAAGTGATGATGCTGGCGCCTGCGGCGGCAAAGTCCGGCACCAGACGGTCAACCGGTTTCACCATCAGGTGCACATCAATAGGGGCGGTAATGCCGTAATCACGCAGCGCTTTCAGCACCATCGGTCCGATGGTCAGGTTAGGCACGTAATGGTTATCCATAACATCGAAATGAACCACGTCCGCCCCGGCGGCCAGCGCACGGGCCGTGTCTTCCCCCAGGCGGGCAAAATCGGCCGACAAAATTGAAGGGGCAATCAGGTACTGTTTCATCCGCATCTCCTCAGAGCCTATCCATTAGGGTCTTTAACGTTGTTTTTTGCCTGGCGGGCGATACAGCGCCAGCAGTTCGTCCACCTTTTTACGCGTGCCGCCGTTGCGGCTAATACTGCGTCGAACCTTGACGACGTGCGTATCCGTCGCGTTTTTATACCATTCCAGCGTCAGCGGCGTACGATGGTTCGAAATCAGTACCGGGATCCGCTTCGCCATCAGCTCCTCCGCCTTTCGCGCCAGAATCTCCTGCTGCTCCAGGCTGAAGCTATTGGTGTGATAAGCCGTAAAATTGGCCGTAGCTGACAGCGGCGCATAGGGCGGATCGCAGTAGACTACGGCATTTTTGCCGGCGCGCTTCATGCAGTCTTCATAAGACTCGCAGTAGAATTCGGCGTTTTGCGCCTTCTCAGCGAAATGGCGCAGCTCGGCTTCCGGGAAATAGGGCTTCTTATAACGGCCAAACGGGACGTTAAACTCACCGCGCAGATTATAACGGCACAGGCCGTTGTAGCCGTGGCGGTTGAGGTACAAAAACAGCACCGCGCGACGGAACAGGTCGGTACTGGCGTTAAACTCTTCGCGGAATTGATAGTAGCGCTCGGCGTTATTGGTTTCGGGAACAAACAGCGTCCTCGCCTGCTCAACGTACTCATCGGCGCGCGTTTTAACGATTTTATAGAGCTCAATGAGATCGCTGTTGATATCAGCCAGAATATAACGCGAAAAATCGGTATTCAGGAATACCGATCCAGCACCAACGAAGGGTTCAACCAGACAATCGCCCTCGGGCAGATGGCCTTGAATTTCATCGAGCAGCGGGTACTTTCCCCCTGCCCATTTCAAAAAAGCGCGATTTTTTTTCATGCGGCCTGACTACTTACACTCTCTCCGGCTGTGGAGAAAGCTCCGACAGCATCCTGCGCTTCTACGCCCCGCCTATACCATGCGATATAGACGGGGCGGTCGACAACGAAACGACGGTTACTTCAGGTCAGACTGTACCTGATGCAGCGGTTTCGCCCACGGGTTTTTGGCCTGTACGTCGGCTGGCAGCGTGGTCACGGCGCGTTTGGCATCATCTTTCGATGCGTAGATGCCGCTGACCAGGACATACCACGGCTGGCCATTGCGAGAGGTTTCATACACCACGTAGTTTTTCAGGTTCTCTTTCTTCGCCCAACCGTTTAGGTTGTCGTAGTTAGAAGAAGAGCTGAGCTGCAGCGTGTAATGTGAGCCAGAAGCTGATTTCAGCGAGCCCACGTCGCCCGCCGACTTGCCGGTTGCCGTCGCGGCAGGCGCTGCGGTTGCCGTCGCGGCAGGCGCTGCGGTTGCAGCGGCCGTAGCCGTCGTGGCGGTAGCCGCAGGCGCAGCGGTGGTTGCCGCCGGTTTTGCCGCTTCAGCCGCAGGCGCTTTTGCCGGCGTTGAGGTGGCCGCCGTTACGGTCTGTTTCGGCGCAGTGGTCACCGGCTTCGTTTCAACCGGTTTGCTCTGCGCGGCCGGAGCCTGCGTTTTCACCGTGGCCATCGGCTGCGGTTTGGTTTCGATAACCGTATGCTTACGTTCCGGACGCGGAGCCGTCGCGGTCTGACGCGGCGTTTCCACCGGCGCAGTGACCGCAGGGCGCGCACCGTTACGAATCGGTGCCACGGTAGCCGGTTCCGTCGGCAGCGTAGAGTTCACGACCGTGTCGTCGCTCTGGCCCTGCGGCTGCGTCAGCGCATTGTTCAGGTCACCCTGAACTTCGACGCGCTGCTGACCGTCCGGCGCAGCGGTCTGCTGGCCCTGGGTCGGCGTAGAGGAGATTGGCGGCAGCGTGACGTCCTGCTGCGGGTTGTTTTCCTGTGCAGGCTGAGGCTGAGAAGCATTGGCCTGATCGGTATTATCGCCCGACAGAGAGATGCTCTTCTCCGACGATGCGCTTTGATCGTTTGAAGAAGGTGCTTTCAGTGCCGAACCGATGCCGACAATCAACACCAGCAGCACAACCACGCCCAGCCCCATCATAATGTACTGGCGGGAAGCCGGTTTACGCGGCGCGGCATTTTTACGTTTACGCGGGCGGCGCTCTACCACTTCCTCTGCGTCAGCGTCATCGGCTTCTTCAGATTCGTAGTATTCGTCTTCCGGCTCGGCTTCTTCACGTGCTTTGCGACTACGGGACGGACGACGCTCATCCGCATCGAGTTCCACATCATCAAAGTTGATCTGTGGCTCGCTGTCACGATCGGAAGATTGACGAGAGCGACCAGTACGACGATCGCTGGGATCGGGTTTCAGCTCGTCTTCTGGTTTAAATTCATCCATTTAACACCCCACTAAAAGGCTTATGCCACGACAATTGCACATCACCTGAAGTTAAAACACCGCACGAACGCGGCTAGACCTTTCTTATAGTTGCGCCTGCTGGGTATCAGCAATAGCGCCAAGAACCACATCGTGGGATACGCCACCGCGTACCTCACTTTTCCCGATAGCCAGCGGCAGCACTAAGCGCATTTCGCCAGCCAGGACTTTTTTATCTCGCAGCATGTGCGGCAGATAGGCTTGCGCCGTCATCTCCTGCGGACCCGCAACCGGCAGCCCTGCGCGCTTAAGCAGTGCGATGATGCGCTGAGTATCCTGAGCGTCAAACTGGCCCAGGCGCTCGGAGGCGTGAGCCGCCATCACCATACCCGCCGCCACGGCTTCACCGTGCAGCCAGTTGCCATAACCCATCTCGGCTTCAATGGCGTGGCCAAACGTATGCCCAAGATTGAGTAAAGCACGTAACCCGGTTTCGCGCTCGTCGGCAGCCACAACATCGGCTTTCAGCTCACAACAACGGCGAATACAGTACGCCATCGCTTTTTCATCCAGCGCCATCAGCGCGTCGATGTTCGCTTCCAGCCAGTCGAAGAACGGCGCATCCAGGATGATGCCGTACTTAATGACTTCGGCAAGGCCAGAGGAGAGCTCGCGTTTCGGTAGCGTTTTCAGGCAGTTCAGGTCAACCACAACGGAGGCCGGCTGCCAGAATGCGCCAATCATATTCTTACCAAGGGGATGGTTGACCGCGGTTTTGCCGCCAACCGAAGAATCCACCTGCGACAGCAGAGTGGTAGGCACCTGGATAAAGCGTACGCCGCGCTGATAGCTCGCCGCCGCAAAACCGGTTAAGTCACCGATCACACCGCCGCCCAGCGCCACCAGCGTAGTATCACGACCGTGTGGTTTCTGCAAAAGCGCGGTGAAAACGGTATCCATGACGGCCAGGCTTTTATACTGTTCGCCGTCCGGCAGAATGACGCTATCAACCTTCACGCCAGCCTGCTCGAGCACGGAGCGAACCTGGTCCAGATAAAGCGGTGCCAGCGTTTCGTTGGTGACCAGCATAACCTGATCGCCGGACTTGAGCGGTAAGAAGGAAGCTGGGTCGTTAAACAAACCAGCCGCGATGGTAATCGGGTAACTACGTTCCCCGAGAGTTACTGTAAGCCTCTCCATAACGCGACGTCCACCTTAGTGACTGTTATTCGCTGGCATTCTACTTTTCAGGCCAGTATTAGTTGCTTTCCAGCATATGGATGATCTGGTTAGCGACAACTTTTGCGCTCTGATCGTCAGTACGAATAGTGACGTCAGCAATCTCTTCATACAGCGGATTACGTTCGTCGGCCAGCGCTTCGAGCACTTCGCGCGGCGGCGTTTCAACCTGCAGCAGCGGGCGCTTTTTATCGCGCTGAGTGCGAGCGAGCTGTTTTTCAATGGTGGTTTCCAGATAGACAACCACGCCACGAGCGGAGAGACGATTGCGCGTTTCGCGTGATTTTACAGAGCCACCGCCTGTTGCCAGAACAATACCCTGCTTTTCCGTTAACTCATTGATGATTTTTTCTTCGCGGTCACGGAAACCTTCTTCGCCTTCGACATCAAAGACCCAGCCCACGTCAGCGCCTGTTCGTTTCTCAATCTCTTGATCAGAATCGTAAAATTCCATATTGAGCTGTTGAGCCAGCTGGCGCCCAATAGTGCTTTTGCCGGCACCCATGGGCCCAACCAGAAAGATATTGCGTTTCTCTGCCATTTTTTTGGTACTACTAAGACTATTCGTTAATGATAAATCCGCGCCGCAGAACATCACGCGTCGCAGGACATGAACTGAAACCTCTTATGCAATAGAGCGAGAGTCAGACTGAAAATTATCTCAATACTCCGGCTGGTTTGGCAACAGATTAAATCAGCAGACTACAGGAGTACGAGCGGCATACGTTGACACTCAAATCGGTACTCCTTGTATGCTAAATCTGCTCCCACGTCAAACCCACGGCGCACCTTCGCTGCTAAATTCGCATGATTACTCGCTGCTATTGCACAGAAATAATACGTGGCGTGATAAACACCACCAGTTCACGTCGTTCATTGTCTTTCCCATCACGGCGAAAAAGATGACCCAACAAAGGGATATCGCCTAAAAAAGGCACACTGTCGCTGGCGTTTTTATTCTTCTGCGAAAAAATGCCGCCCAGCGCCAGCGTTTCGCCACTTTTAACCTCAACCTGGGTTTCAATCTCCTGCTTGTCGATGGCCAGCACTTCGCCATCCGCCTGCTGTAGCACCTGGCCCGGCATATTTTCGCTGATATGCAGCTTCAACCGAACCCGACCATTCTGTAGCACCGTCGGCGTCACCTCCATGCCCAGCACCGCTTCTTTAAATTCGACCGAAGTGGCCCCGCTCTCTCCGCTCGAGACCTGATAGGGAATCTCGCTACCCTGCTTAATGCTCGCGGGCTGCAAATGTGAAGCCAGAAGCCGCGGGCTGGCGATAATATCCACCTTTTGCTTTTGTTCCAGCGCGGACAGCTCCAGCTCAAGCAGGCGACCATTGATGCGGCCAATATTAAAACCACCGCGCGTCGTGGCATCGGCTACCGACAAATCGCTACTCAGCGAGGTGATTTTACCAGCCCCTATTGCCCCTTCAGCCTCGGCGAGGCTCCATTTCACACCCAGCTCACGTAGGCTGGTTTCATTGATAGTGACGATATGTGCAGCCAGCTCAACCTGGCCGACGGGAATATCCATCTCCGTTGCCCACGCGCTAAACGCCTGAAGATGTTCACCGTCATCGCGAACGATGAGCCGGTTGGTGCGCTTGTCAACGGTCAGCGTGCCGCGCGCGCTGAGAAGTTTGCCTCCGGACTTTGCCAGTTCGCTGGCATCAGCGTACTGCAGCACAATACTGGCGTGTTTCAACGGCAACGTCTGCTGACGGCGCACCCGTTCCGCCAGCGCTCGCGCCTGCTTCTCTTCACGCCAGCGCTGCGAATAGACGAAGAGCACGCTTCCCTCCTGATGCATAACCAGCCCGGTGCTGGTCATCACCGTCTGTAACGCCTGCTTCCACGGTAAATTACGCAGCTGCAGCGAGAGCGAGCCCTGCACATCGGGTGCAATCACCAGATTCTTCTGTTCAAGGTCGGCCAGGCTTTGCAACACCTGGGCCACCGGCACGTCGTCCACCACCAGCGTGACGTTTTTCGCCGGGCTCAGCGGCGCCAGAAGCAGCAGTATTAGCAGGCTTATCCTGTTCATTTTTTGTCGTTCCTTCTCTTGTCCATTGCCAGCGCTGCGGCTCGCAGCCCGTACCCGTCTCGACCATCAGATTTTCCGGCGTTACCTGCAATACGCGCCAGCCGGTATGCAGCACGGCATCTTTTTCTACCCTCTGCCATTTATCGTCACCGCGCTGAACGATACCGATCAGACGATCGCCCGACGCCGCCGCCCCGCGATAGCGCCACAGGCTGAGCTGTGCGTGATGACACGGGTCTTCAATGGGAACAAAAGGATCGCGCATGCCGCACAGCAGCGGCACCGCAACGATCACAGCCAGCGGAAGCTTAAGGTTCATCGTTGCGCACCAGCCCTAACGTCAAGCGCAGCGTACCGTTCTCCCCGGTAAGCGCGAATGCCGTGACCTGCATACCGCACGCTGCCAGCCGCAGGAAGGTCGGGGCCACCTGTGCCCACGGAGTGTCCAGCACCAGCTCGCCGCCCTTGTCTGAAGGAAGCCAGCTCACCAGCCGGGCCCCGGACTGTTGGAAGGCCGTTGGCGAAAAGCGAACATAAGGATCTGAGCGTGCCGGTGAGAGGACTCGCGCCGCACGCAACGGCATGAGCCGACGCCAGCTTGCCGCGTACTGCGCGTGCTGACGCTGTCGGGCCTCAGATTCGGTCGTCTGTAACGCCGATGCCCCGAGGCGATAGCAAACACTCGCCCCCGCCAGCGCAGCGGCTAGCGCCGTCAGGCGCAGCGCATTCAGCCGCGAGAGCGGCCACCAGCCGTCAGGGAGCCGCATCGTCAGTCTCCTCCTGCAACTGATAGTGAACCTGCCAACGGCCAGCGTTATCGCGCTGAATTTTTCCCGCCGTTGCGGGCTGGAAACCGGGTAGCGCTGTCAGCACCTGCTCGACCCCCGCCAGAGCCGCAAACTGTATGAGCGTCCCCGATAACAGCAGCGTGCGCTCGCGGTAAACCAGCTCGTTAAGCCACGCCTGGGGAGGAAGTTGCTCAGCCAGCGTGCTCAACCGCGCCGCCCAGGCTTCCGTGGTACGTCGGTGTGCTAACCGCTGCGCGAGCAGAGCCTGCTGCTGCGCCCGCGCCGCCCATTCACGTTCGCGCGCCGCCAGTTGCTGCGTTATCTGCCGCTCCGCGTCGGCGTGAATGTCGTCTCCAGCCCGCCTCGCCTTGCCGCTGAGCTGGCAGGAAAATGCCACCGCCATACTCAGCAGCCAGCATGCCGCCACGCCGGCCACCCAGCGCCGTAGATGCCGATAGAATCGGGCTCGCCGCCACGGCAGAAAATTAACCGTATGAACTATCGCCATACCGCCCCCATCGCCAGTGCAATTGCCACGGCAAAGGCATCACCACAGGTGGGTAGCGGCGGCTGCTTTTGCGCGATGGCGCTCCAGGGGTCGAAACAGGGGCCGCCGAGATCATTGGCGCCAATGTGCACCAGCCGTGCCGGGTCAACGTCCAGCCGCTCAGCCAGCAGCAACGGTGATGCAGTGTCGCTTAACGCACCGCTTCCCCAGCCTTCCCTGTGCGCCCACAGCCAGTGCGATGCGTCTCGCCAGACCAGTACGGCTCGCGGGTCTACCATTAGCGGGAGGAAAACCTGGAGCGCGCAGGCATCCGGCGTAATCGCCGCGGTGTGTAAGCGCAGGCGGCGCAGCAGCTGCTGTAGACTGGCCACCTCGCGCTGCTGCGCGGCGGTGACGTTCCACTGCCCCGCGGGCTCCGCCAGATGATAGTCAAAACACAGTGCATCGACAGGCATCTCAAGCTGCTGCGACATCGCGCTGGCAATCCATTGACGCTGCTCGTGCTCCTGCAGGGTGATGGCCGCGCCCGGCAGACTTTTTTGCAGCGTGCGCCGGGCGGGAAAGGCTACGCTCACCGTATGCTGCCAGGGCAGCTCGTGACGCCACGGCGCCAGCGCGGCCAGCAGGCGTTCATCTTGTTCATGGGGGGACGCCGAGGAAGACAGCGGTAGCTGCCACCAACGGCGCAGAGACCAGCCGCTGCGCGCGCGCTGGAGTGCGATGATAAAGATATTATCTTGCTGAATATGAAGCCCGACCTGCCAGCAGTTGAAAGCCATTTCACGATTCTCCTTACGCCACCAACAGCGTGACGGCTATATCAATGAATCAGGCTTGCCTTTATACTACCGCGCGTTTGTTTATAAACTGCCCAAATGCCACTCAATGGGAAATCTCCGGTGAAGTTCGTAAAGTATTTATTCATCCTTGCAGTCTGTTGCATTCTGCTGGGAGCAGGCTCGATTTATGGCCTCTACAAATATATTGAGCCGCAGCTGCCAGACGTCGCTACGCTGAAAGACGTGCGCCTGCAGGTACCTATGCAGGTCTATAGCGCAGATGGCGAGCTCATTGCGCAGTACGGCGAGAAGCGTCGTATTCCAATGACCCTTAGCCAGATCCCACCCGAAATGGTGAAAGCGTTCATTGCCACCGAAGATAGCCGCTTCTATGAGCACCACGGGATTGACCCGATTGGTATCTTCCGTGCCGCCAGCGTCGCGCTGGTCAACGGGCACGCCTCTCAAGGGGCCAGTACCATTACCCAGCAGCTTGCGCGTAACTTCTTCCTCAGCCCTGAAAAAACGCTGATGCGCAAAATCAAGGAAGCCTTCCTGGCCATCCGTATTGAGCAGTTGCTGAGTAAAGATGAAATTCTTGAGCTGTACCTGAACAAGATCTATCTCGGCTACCGCGCTTACGGCGTGGGGGCTGCGGCACAGGTGTACTTTGGCAAGCCGGCCGACCAGCTGAGTCTGAGCGAAATGGCGGTGATTGCAGGCCTGCCGAAGGCGCCGTCTACCTTCAACCCGCTCTACTCGCTTGACCGCGCCACCGCTCGCCGCAACGTGGTGCTGTCGCGTATGTTGAGCGAAGGCTATATCACCCAGGCACAGTACGACCAGGCGCGTAACGAAGCCATTGACGCCAACTACCATGCGCCGGAAATCGCCTTCTCTTCACCGTATCTGACGGAGATGGTGCGCCAGGATATGGTCAAGCAGTACGGTGAACAGGCCTACGAAGACGGCTACCGCGTTTACACCACGATTACGCGTAAGAACCAGCAGGCAGCCCAGCAGGCGCTGCGCAATAACGTGATGGATTACGACATGCGTCACGGCTACCGCGGTCCGGCCAACGTGCTGTGGAAAGCAGGTGAAACGCCGTGGGACAGCAAGAAAATTCGCGCCTCGTTGCGCCCTCTGCCTTCTTATGGCCCGCTGCTACCGGCTGCGGTGACCGCCGCTAACCCGCAGGAAGCTACCGTCATGTTAGCCGACGGCACATCGGTCTCGTTAACGATGGAAGGGATGCGCTGGGCGCGGCCTTACCGCTCCGATACTGCGCAGGGACCCACCCCGCGTAAAGTGACCGATGTCGTGCAGGCCGGGCAGCAGATTTGGGTGCGTCAGAATGGCGACAGCTGGTGGCTGGCGCAGGTGCCGGACGTTAACTCCGCGCTGGTGTCAATTAACCCGAAAAACGGTGCAATCATCGCGCTGGTCGGCGGCTTCGACTTCAACCAGAGTAAGTTTAACCGCGCCACCCAGGCGCTGCGTCAGGTCGGCTCTAACATCAAACCGTTCCTCTATACCGCGGCGATGGATAAGGGCTTAACTCTCGCCAGCATGCTCAATGACGTGCCTATTTCCCGCTGGGATGCTGGCGCCGGTTCCGACTGGCAGCCCAAAAACTCCCCGGCACAATACGCGGGCCCGATCCGCTTGCGCCAGGGGCTGGGCCAGTCTAAAAACGTGGTGATGGTACGCGCCATGCGCGCCATGGGCGTGGACTATGCCGCAGAGTATTTGCAGCGTTTCGGCTTCCCGGCTGAAAATATTGTGCATACGGAATCGCTGGCGCTGGGATCTGCGTCCTTTACCCCGCTGCAGGTCGCGCGCGGCTATGCGGTGATGGCCAACGGCGGCTTCCTGGTGGAGCCGTACTACATCAGTAAAATTGAAAACGACCAGGGCGGCGTGCTGTTTGAAGCGAAACCGAAAATCGCCTGCCCTGAGTGCAATCTGCCGGTGATCTACGGCGACACGCCGAAATCGAACGTTCTGGAAAATCAGGATGTTGAAGATGTTGCCATATCACAAACGCCGCAGAATGCCGTCGTTCCCATGCCGCAGATTGAGCAGCCGAATCAGCCGCTGGTTGCTCAGAACGGTGTCCAGGAGTACGCCCCGCACGTGATCAACACGCCGCTGTCGTTCCTGATTAAGAGCGCGCTGAATACCAACATCTTCGGCGAACCAGGCTGGCAGGGTACGGGCTGGCGTGCCGGTCGCGATCTTGGCCGCCACGACATCGGCGGCAAAACCGGGACCACCAACAGCTCAAAAGACGCATGGTTCTCCGGTTACGGTCCGGGCGTGGTGACCTCCGTATGGATTGGCTTCGACGATCACCGCCGTGACCTGGGGCGCACCACGGCTTCAGGCGCAATTAAGGATCAGATTTCAGGCTATGAAGGCGGAGCCAAGAGCGCTCAGCCTGCCTGGGATGCCTTTATGAAGGCCGTGCTGGCCGGGGTGCCTGAAGAACCGCTGACCCCGCCGCCGGGGATTGTGACGGTCAATATTGACCGCAACACCGGGCAGCTCGCCAATGGCGGCAGCAGTCGTCAGGAATACTTCATTGAAGGAACGCAGCCTACACAGCAGGCGGTTCACGAGGTCGGTACTGAAGTGATTGATAACGGGGAAACCCACGAGCTGTTCTGACCCGTAACGCGGGCAACTGACCCCGACGGCACGCTGCCGCGCGGGGTCATAAAAAAAGGCGCCGTTGGCGCCTTTTTTTATGACAATCTGCCCTGTGCCCTCAGCCACTCGCGTAGCAGGAACAGCGCGCTCACGTTGCGCGCCTCGCTAAAGTCAGGATCGTCGAGCAGATCCATCAGGTTAGCCAGCGGCCAGCGCACCTGCGGCAGCGGTTCTGGCTCATCGCCCGGCAGGGATTCCGGGTAGAGGTTTTCCGCCACAACGATATTCATTTTGCTGGAAAAATAGGATGGCGCCATGCTGAGCTTTTTCAGGAACGTCAGCTCATGCGCGCCAAAGCCCACTTCTTCTTTTAGTTCACGGTTAGCCGCCTGCATGACCGTTTCGCCAGGATCAATCAGCCCCTTCGAAAAACCCAGCTCGTAAGATTCTGTTCCCACCGCGTATTCGCGAATCAAAATGACGTGTTCATCGACAATAGGCACAATCATTACCGCTTCGCGCGAGGAGGGTTTCATCCGCTCATAAACGCGACGGACGCCGTTGCTGAACTCGAGATCGACGCTTTCCACATTAAACAGGCGCGACTTTGCGACGGTTTCAACATGGAGGATGGTAGGTTTTTGTAATGATTTGCTCATTGGGCCGGGGTCTTTGCTGTGGTGACTTTTATCATTGTGCGATAGGTACGAGGTTCCAGCAATGTATAAAGCGTTTTATTTACATCGTTGCAACGTTCATGTTCTTCCATCTCTCATTTCTGGATAAATGTCAAGAGGTTGAATTACAATTGGGAATTTACTGATACTCGTTGGCAAAGGGGTTTGTTATGCTTACGTTTTGCGAGAGTCTATAAACTCTTTTTATCACCTCTGTAATATGTGCCGATGATGTATAAAAAAAGCAGGCAACTTAAGAGACCTCTAAGAAAAAGTATGATGGGAAAAGCATGGGCACATTGATGATCTTTACCGTAGCGATACTGATCTGCGCCGTGCTGGTCGGTTGGTTCTTCCGTAAAAGGGCAAAACGCCTTCATCTGCCGTGGCTGCACTTGTTTCCTGGCGCGACCACGCGCAAGCTCACCGACGAAGAGCGCCAGGGCGTTGAAAACTATCTCGACGATCTGAACCGCGACCTGCAGCTTCCGCCGTCCGGTTCGACGATCGCGCCAACCACGCTGACGCTCAATGCGCAAAGCGGTACCGTATTCACGCTGACCCGCGCCATCACTCGCTATGGCATTACCACCGACGATCCCAACAAATGGCGTTATTTTCTCGACTCTGTGGAAGTGCACCTGCCGCCGTTCTGGGAGCAGCACATTACTGATGAAAACAGCATCGATCTTATCGTTACCGACGATATGCCGCTGGTCATCGCCCTGAACGGCCACTCGCTGAAGACCTACTCACGCGAGAAGCAACGGCTGGCGCTGGAGTCGACAAGCTCAACGCAGGCGTCGATCCGTGGCGAGGAAAGCGAACAAATCGAGCTGCTCAATATTCGCCAGGAAACGCATGAAGAGCACGCGCTCGGCCGGCCGGACGGGCTGCGCGAGGCGCTGCTGATCGTCGCGGCGTTTGTCCTGTTTTATTGCAGCCTGATTGCCCCTGCGGTGTTCACGCCCTGGGTACTCGGCGGTGCGCTGCTGCTGCTCGGCGGCGGGCTATGGGGGCTCTTCGCCCCGCCAACAAAATCGTCCCTGCGCGAGATCCACTGCCTGCGCGGCACGCCGAAGCGCTGGGGGCTGTTTGGCGAAAACGATCAGGAGCAGATTAACAACATTTCGCTTGGCATCATCGATCTCATCTATCCGCGCCACTGGCAGCCCTTTGTCGCGCAGGATTTGGGGCAGAAAACCGATATTGATATCTACCTTGATCGTCACGTCGTCCGTCAGGGTCGCTTCCTTTCTCTGCATGATGAAGTGAAAAACTTCCCGCTACAGCACTGGCTGCGCAGCGCCGTTATTGGTGGCGGTGCGCTGCTGGTGGCCGTGATGATGTGGATAAGCGTGCCGTTAAACATGCCGTTTAAGTTTACAATTTCATGGCTGAAAGGCGCGCAAACCGTAGAAGCAAAAGACGTGCGCCAGTTGGAAAAGGCGGGCGTTCGCGTCGGCGATACGCTGCATCTCAGCGGCATCGGGATGTGTAACATTCATTCGCCCGGCACCTGGACGGCCCAGGAGAGCTCGCCGTTCCTGCCGTTCGACTGTTCGCAAATTATCTGGAACGATGCGCCGCGCCTGCCGCTGCCGGAATCGGAAACCGTGAACAAAGCCACGGCGCTGGTACAGGCGGTGAATCGTCAGCTGCACCCAGCCGAAGGCGACGACTCGCGCGTCAGCCCGGCGCTGCGCTCGGCGATTCAGAAGTCCGGCATGGTGCTGCTGGATGATTTTGCTGATATCGTGCTGAAAACCAAAGATCTCTGCTCCGCCGCCGACGACTGCGTGCGGCTGAAGAACGCGCTGGTTAACCTGGGTAATACCCGCGACTGGGATGCGCTGGTCAAACGCGCCAATTCCGGCAAGCTGGACGGCGTGAATGTCCTGCTGCGCCCGGTTAGCGCCGAGTCGCTGGATAACCTGGTCGATACCTCCACCGCGCCGTTTATCCTGCGCGAAACGGCCCGCGCAGCACAGGCGTTAAACAGCCCGGCGCCGGGTGGTTTCCTTATCACCAGCGATGAAGGCAGCGATTTCGTCAGCCAACCGTACCCCACCGCCAGCCTGTACGACTACCCCGCCCACGAGCAGTGGAACGAATTCCAGCGCCTGGCAGGGATGTTGATGCATACGCCGTTCCACGCTGAAGGGATTGTCACCAATCTCTATACCGACGCCAACGGCACGCAGCATATCAATCTGCACCGGATGCCCGACAGCAGCGGGCTGTGGCATTATCTGGCCACCACGCTGCTGATGCTGGCGATGGTTATCTGCGCCGTTTATAACGGGGTGCAGGCGCTGCGCCGCTATCACCGTCATCGCGAGCGTCTGGCGCAAATTCAGAAATATTACGAAAGCTGCACTACCCCGGCACTGCTCTCATCGCCGGACGATTTTACGTCCGACTTCCCGACCCGCTAGCCGCCTCCCCCGCCGCGGCAGAGTTATGTTACTCTGTCGCGCATTTCTTCCGTCTGGAGATTTACCATGCATTTTGATATCGCCTGGCAGGAGGTAGATACCGTCCTTCTGGACATGGATGGCACGCTTCTCGACCTCGCCTTCGACAACTATTTCTGGCAAAAGCTGGTGCCGGAAACCTACGGCGCGAAGCTGGGGATCAGCCCGCAGGCGGCACAGGACGCTATTCGCCAGGAGTACCACGCGGTGCAACATACGCTAAACTGGTACTGTCTGGACTACTGGAGCGAACGGCTGGGTCTCGATATTTGCGCGATGACCAGTGAACAGGGCCCGCGCGCGGCGCTGCGCGATGACACCGTTCCCTTCCTCAATGCGCTGAAGGCCAGCGGTAAACGCCGCATTTTGCTGACCAACGCCCATCCGCACAACCTGGCAGTGAAGCTGAAACACACGGGCCTCGACGCACACCTTGATTTATTACTTTCCACCCATACATTTGGTTATCCGAAAGAGGATCAGCGGTTATGGCAAGCGGTGACAGAACGGACGGGCCTGGAGGCCGAACGCACGCTGTTTATCGATGACAGCGAGCCGATTCTGGATGCCGCCGCACGCTTTGGTATCCGCTATTGCCTCGGCGTCACCAACCCCGACTCGGGTATGGCGGATAAAGCGTATCTGCGTCATCCCGCACTTAACGATTATCGTCATCTGATCCCCTCACTGCACGTGAAGGAGTGACAATGAAAGAGAAATCCACCGACGGCGTCAGGCTGGATAAGTGGCTGTGGGCTGCGCGTTTTTACAAAACCCGCGCGCTGGCACGAGAGATGATTGAAGGCGGTAAGGTTCACTATAACGGGCAGCGCTCCAAGCCCAGTAAAGTTGTCGAACTGAACGCCCAGCTGACGCTGCGCCAGGGAAATGACGAACGCACCGTGGTCGTGAAAGCCATCACCGAGCAGCGACGTCCGGCGACGGAAGCCGTCAACCTGTACGAAGAGACGGCAGAGAGTATTGAGAAGCGCGAAAAAGTCGCGCTGGCGCGCAAGCTCAACGCGCTGACGATGCCGCATCCGGACCGACGCCCGGATAAAAAAGAGCGGCGCGACCTGATGAGATTTAAATACGGTGACAGCGAATGACTGCCGCCTCAAGAGAGAAAATTATGACTCAACACGATCAATTACATCGCTATCTGTTTGAAAACTATGCCGTACGTGGCGAACTGGTCACCGTATCCGAGACGCTCGAACAGATCCTGGCAGGCCACAGCTATCCGCAGCCGGTCAAAAACGTGCTGGCGGAACTGCTGGTGGCAACCAGCCTGCTGACCGCAACGCTGAAGTTTGAAGGCGACATTACCGTGCAGCTGCAGGGCGACGGTCCGATGACGCTGGCGGTGATCAACGGTAATAACCACCAGCAGCTGCGCGGCGTCGCGCGCGTGCAGGGCGAGATTCCGGCGGATGCTGACCTGAAAACGCTGATCGGCAACGGCTACCTGGTGATTACCATCACCCCGGCCGAAGGCGAACGTTATCAGGGCGTGGTGGGTCTGGAAGGCGATACGCTGGCGGCGTGTCTGGAAGATTACTTCCAGCGTTCCGAGCAGCTGCCGACACGCCTGATCATCCGTACCGGCGAGTCTGAAGGTAAGCCGGCCGCAGGCGGTATGCTGCTGCAGGTGATGCCAGCGCAGAACGCGCAGGCGGAAGATTTTGAACACCTGGCGGCGCTGACCGACACCATTAAAGCCGAAGAGCTGTTCACGCTGCCGGCGAACGATGTGCTGTGGCGTTTGTACCACGAAGAAGAAGTCACGCTGTACGATCCGCAGGGCGTCGAGTTCAAGTGCACCTGTTCTCGCGAACGCTGTGCTGGCGCGCTGAAAACGCTGCCGGATGAAGAGATCAACAGCATTCTGGAAGAAGAAGGCGAGATCGATATGCACTGCGACTACTGTGGTAGCCACTACGTCTTCAACGCGATGGATATCGCCGAAATCCGTAATGACGCCTCTCCGGCAGATCCGCAGGTGCATTAAAAACAGCGCCGGATGGCGGCTTCGCCTTATCCGGCCTACTGGGGATCTGTAGGCCTGATAAGCGTAGCGCCATCAGGCGTTGCCAGGTGGCAATTTAGCGAGTTTCCAGCGTTTGATCGCCAATAACCAGATCCCGCCACACTTTTGGCTTCGACGACAGCTTACCCTCCTCTACGGCACGCATAACCGTCTGCGGCGTTAGCGTTTGAGGTAACCGAATATACCCCTGACGCTCCCATCCTTTCTTCGCAGGATCGTAGGTATAGATCGCGCCAGAATTGTCCTCAAACACCAAAAAGATCCGCTCCTTGAGACCATCGTTATTCAGATCCTGCGCGACCAGCATGCAGGCATTTTTCTCCGCACAGCTTGCCAGCCTGTAGCGTTCCCCGTGAACACGCTGCCAGAAAGCAATATCCGGTTTATCCGCGCCGGGGGCGATCCATGCCTTCTCCGCCAGCGTTTCAGCGGTGAGTGAATCCGTGTTTTTCCGCTCGCCTTCTAAAAGAGTATTCAGGTAGCGCTTACGGTTCCTGTCTTTCATAAATTCCGCATCGTCTTTCAGCGACGTCAGGGCCTCCCGTCCATAACGACCGCTGTTCACCAGCATGTGCAACGTCAGATCGTCAGGCTTAATTTTACCGCTGTGATAACGCGCCATCTGGCTATTCACGCTGATTCGCCAGCTATCCAGTACCGGCGAATTCAGTAGCATAAGCACGACGAGCACCAGCAGCGACAGCGCCTGATTCACTTTCCCCTGAAGCGACAAAGGGTTTATCGCCTTGCGCCGAACGATACTCAGCAGATAACCGACAGACCATACCAGCAGCACCACAACCACCAGCACGCCGTGCAGACGCTCCACCGTCCAGCCATGCTGCGCCACGCGAACCCACAGCGCCCATCCGGCAATCAGGACATAAACGGGTGCCACCAGCAGCGAGGTTTTAATCAGACAGCGCAGCACGCCCCCATAGGGCAACGATGCTTTTTGCGGATCGCGGACAATCGCCATCAGCAGCAGGAGAATCAGCGTCAATGAAGAGAGTAAACCGGCAGCGGAGACGTGGCGGGAAATCGACGCTACCCCGGTAAACGGCAGCGTAACGATAAACAGCAGCGTCAGCAGCGATACCAACGGCAGCAAGCCCGTGGCAATCAGCGTCAGCAGCTTTTGGATAGCGGCAATCAAGCGGAACTGCGTACGCGCCAGGATCACCGACAGGGCGGTAATCAGCCCGATAGTGAGATAAATAAACCAGTCGGTATCAAAAAAGAGCGTATGGAAAAAAGCGATCCCCACCAGCCTGAACAGCTCACTCCAGAGCAGTAGCACCAGCCACACCAGGCCGTTGGCGATAACAATCACTAACAGCGTTAACGCGTTATGCCACATCAGATGGTAAAACCGCGCGTAACGCCCCCCTTCCTGCCGCGGATTAAGCTGCTGCTGCATCCACGGCAACAGCATCAGCACCATCAGCAACAGGTAGCAGCTAAAAGCCCAGAGCGCGCTGCTGGCTCTCCAGCCTTCCATTCCGGCCATCAGCCACTTTTGCCAGCCGCTCATCGCCAACACGGCGATAAAAATAATCGCCAGCCAGCACCATAAGCGCGCCTGTTTAAACGAGGTGACGGAAAAAAGCAGTGCCGAAGAGAAGGCAAGGGTCGCGGGCATCCCATAAAACATCCAGCCGCTGTTTATTGGCGCAAGCCAGGTCATCAGCAGATAGCACACCAGCCCCTGAACCAGGCCGGTTGCCACCATTCCCCATCGGGTGGGACGAGAGAGTTCAACGTTATCCATGTTGCTATCCGATATCAGTAGAGTGCGTCATTATCGCATCACATCTTAGAAATCGATTCAAAAGGCAAAAAATTCGGAAAACAGCTCAGCGAGGTGAATCGATTTTTGTCCTGAAAGCATTACGTAATTTTCTTTCATAAATGCGATTCGATTCACATTTACACCGTCATTTAAACCATTTTGTAACCATTTGAGAACATTCGCGCCAAATATGCGGTGTTTCCTGTCATAATCCCTGACGCTTCGTGACAGGAGTCACAATGTTTTCGTAAGTAAGACGTTTGTCGGGATACGTAAATCTATGAGCCTGGTCGCGGTCAACACCCCTAAAATACCCATAGAATTTATGGTAGTACATATTGGCTAAGGAGCAGTGAAATGCGCAACGGTATAACCCCGCAGGACCTCAAGGCTTATGGTATTAACGACGTACAGGATATCGTCTACAACCCCGATTACGATACATTGTATCGAGAAGAACTCGATCCTAACCTGGAAGGTTATGAGCGTGGTGTACTGACGAACCTGGGAGCCATTTCTGTCGACACCGGTATCTTTACCGGCCGTTCCCCGAAGGACAAATATATCGTCCGCGATGACACCACCCGCGATACGGTATGGTGGTCTGATAAGGGCAACGGGAAAAATGACAATAAACCTCTCTCTCCTGAAATTTGGCAACACCTGAAAGGTTTAGTTTCCAATCAGCTATCCGGCAAGCGCCTGTTTATCGTTGACGCGTTCTGCGGCGCGAACGAAGACACCCGCCTGTCCGTGCGTTTCATCACCGAAGTGGCCTGGCAGGCGCACTTCGTCAAGAACATGTTTATTCGCCCAACCGACGAAGAGCTGAAGACGTTTAAGCCCGACTTTATCGTCATGAACGGCGCTAAATGCACTAACCCACAGTGGAAAGAGCAGGGCCTCAACTCGGAAAACTTTGTCGCATTTAACCTGACAGAGCGTATCCAGCTGATTGGCGGCACCTGGTACGGCGGCGAAATGAAGAAAGGGATGTTCTCGATCATGAACTACCTGCTGCCGCTGCAGGGCATCGCCTCCATGCACTGTTCCGCTAACGTCGGCGAAAAAGGTGACGTAGCGGTGTTCTTCGGCCTGTCCGGCACCGGTAAAACCACCCTCTCTACCGATCCGAAACGTCGCCTGATTGGCGATGACGAACACGGCTGGGACGATGACGGCGTGTTTAACTTTGAGGGCGGCTGCTACGCCAAGACCATTAAGCTGTCGGAAGCGGCGGAGCCAGATATCTATCACGCCATTCGTCGTGATGCGCTGCTGGAAAACGTGGTGGTACGCGCCGATGGCAGCATTGATTTCGATGACGGCTCAAAAACCGAAAACACCCGCGTGTCGTACCCGATTTACCACATCGACAATATCGTGAAGCCGGTGTCAAAAGCGGGCCATGCGACCAAGGTTATCTTCCTGACCGCTGATGCTTTCGGCGTGCTGCCGCCAGTATCACGCCTCACCGCGGACCAGACGCAGTATCACTTCCTTTCCGGCTTTACGGCCAAGCTGGCAGGCACTGAGCGCGGCGTTACCGAGCCCACCCCAACCTTCTCTGCCTGCTTCGGCGCAGCATTCCTGTCGCTGCACCCGACGCAGTACGCTGAAGTGCTGGTGAAACGTATGCAGGCTGCAGGCGCTCAGGCTTACCTGGTGAATACCGGCTGGAACGGCACCGGCAAACGTATTTCTATTCAGAATACGCGCGCCATTATCGACGCCATCCTCGACGGCTCGCTGGACGAAGCGGAAACCTTCACTCTGCCGCTGTTTAACCTGCAGATCCCAACCGCGCTGCCGGGCGTGGATACTCACATCCTCGATCCGCGCAACACCTACGGTTCGCCGGAGCAATGGCAGGAAAAAGCCGAAACGCTGGCTAAGCTGTTCAAAGAGAACTTTGAGAAGTACACCGACACCCCTGCAGGCGCAGCGCTGGTGAGCGCAGGGCCAAAGCTGTAGTTCAGGCTAATGCCCGGTGCCGTTTGTGGCCGGATAAGGTGTTTACACCGCTATCCGGCACCAAGCCACACCGTGCCTGATGGGCTGCGCTTATCAGGCCTACAATATGGGGTCGCGAAACAAAAACCGCCGGGTTTCCCCCAGCGGTTTTTTTTAGCTCTCTTTCGTCGGCCCCGGCATGCGGTTTGCCGGTATCGGCAGCCACGCGCGTATCAGCAACCCACCGCGTTCGCTGGTATCCAGCTCCAGCAGCCCGTTGTGGTTATCGATAATACGCTGCACGATAGCCAATCCTAGCCCCGTTCCGCTGATGGTTCGCGCGCTGTCGCCACGCACGAACGGCTGGAACAGATGCTTACGCTGCTCAGGCTTGATACCCGGGCCGTCGTCCTCCACCTGGAACCAGGCGCGATGCGCTTCACGGCCGCTGCTGACTTTAATCCAGCCGTTGCCGTAGCGCGCGGCGTTCACCACCATATTGGCCAGCGCGCGCTTGATGGACAGCGGGTGCACGCGTACCGGAATATCCCCTTCCAGCAGGTTGGTCTCTATTTCACGCTCGTAGCCGCTTTCTGCGGCGATCACCTCACCGAGCACGGTATTGAGATCGATACACTCCAACGGCATTTCCTGACCGGTGCGCAAATAATCAATAAACTGCTCAATGATGGCATTGCACTCTTCAATGTCTTTATTGATCGATTCCGCCAGATAGCCGTCCTGCTCGCCCATCATCTCTGTCGCCAGACGAATACGCGTCAGCGGCGTACGCAGGTCGTGGCTGACCCCGGCCATCAGCAGCGTGCGGTCGTCCGAAAGCTGCTTGACGCCCGCCGCCATGTGGTTGAAGGCTCGGGTCACCGAACGCACCTCCGACGCGCCATACTCGCGCAACGGTGGTGGAATAATCCCTTTACCGACCTGAAGCGCCGCGTGCTCCAGGTCGACCAGCGGTCGGTTCTGGATACGGATAAACAGCCACGCGCCGCCTATCGCCAGCAGCATAATCGCCAGGGTATAACGGAAGAGCGGGGAGAAGTCCCCCTGATGGATTTCGGTCAGCGGTACGCGCACCCAGATGTTGGGTGACAGCCAGGTCTTCAGCCAGACAACAGGCGAACTTTTATTCACTTCCACGCGCACTTCGGTCGGCCCGCCGAGCTGCTGGGCCATCTGCTGGCTCAGAAACTCGTAGTGCTGCGCCCAGCGCAGGCCTGCCTCTTCTGCGGCTTCATCGGAATAGAGCGAAATGCCCAACTCACGATAAATCTCGCGGCGAAACGCCGGCGGCACAACGAGCTGCGTGCCGTCCTCCAGCTGCAGCTTATCGGTCATCAGCATACGGACTTCGTAGGCTAAAACCTTATTAAACTGCTGCAAACTGGGCAGAATCGCGAAGTTCAGCACCACAAGATAGGTTGTCACCAGGCTGACAAACAGCAGGGTGACAATCAGCAATAACGTGCGGGCAAATGAACTTCGTGGCGAGAAGCGCAGTCGCCTCATGCTTTAGAACCGTCCGGGACGAAGACGTAGCCCAGACCCCACACGGTCTGAATATAGCGCGGGTGCGCTGGATCCTCTTCCACCATGCGGCGCAGGCGAGAAATCTGCACGTCGATGGAACGTTCCATCGCAGAGTATTCGCGACCACGGGCCAGGTTCATCAGCTTATCGCGTGACAGCGGTTCACGCGGGTGGCTCACCAGCGCTTTCAACACCGCAAACTCACCGCTGGTCAGCGGCATCGGTTCATCTTCACGGAACATTTCACGGGTGCCAAGGTTCAGCTTGAATTTGCCAAAGGCAATCACCGCCTCTTCCTGAGAAGGAGCGCCCGGCAGCTCGTTCGCCTGACGACGCAGCACCGCACGAATACGGGCCAGCAGCTCACGCGGGTTGAACGGCTTCGGAATGTAGTCGTCGGCGCCGATTTCCAGCCCTACAATACGGTCAACCTCTTCCCCTTTCGCCGTCACCATAATGATCGGCATCGGGTTGCTCTGGCTACGCAGACGGCGGCAGATGGAAAGACCATCTTCGCCTGGCAACATGAGATCCAACACCATCAGGTGGAACGACTCACGGGTCAGCAGTCGGTCCATCTGTTCGGCGTTAGCGACGCTTCGAACCTGGAAACCCTGCTCGGTCAGATAACGCTCCAGCAGCGCGCGCAGGCGCATATCGTCATCCACAACCAGAATCTTATAATTCTCTTGCATTGTTTTTACTCCCAAAGGTTCGCAACAATTATCCGCATGTATTCTCAAAAAAGCCTGCGCTGGCGACCAGCTAAATCTGGTATAAATTCCAGGCTAAATTGTTACAAAGCATATTTAACAGCGAGTTAAGTATACAATGAATCTTAATACACATTATTTATTCTGTCGGTATGCTCACGTAATACGTATTGTGCGCAATGGTTCCTCGGCAGCAGGTAAGCACTTAAGATGAAAACACCGTTGATCACCCGCGAAGGGTACGAAAAGCTCAAACAAGAGATGGATTATCTCTGGCGTGAAGAACGTCCGGAGGTAACGAAAAAAGTGACCTGGGCCGCGAGCCTTGGCGATCGCAGTGAAAATGCTGACTATCAGTATAATAAAAAACGCTTAAGGGAAATTGACCGCCGCGTTCGTTATTTAACCAAATGTCTGGAGAATCTGCGGATTGTCGATTATTCGCCGCAGCAGGAAGGCAAAGTCTTTTTTGGCGCCTGGGTCGAGATTGAAAACGACGACGGCGACATCAAGCGTTTTCGTATCGTTGGCTACGATGAAATATTTGGTCGCAAGGACTATATCTCCATCGATTCGCCGATGGCCCGCGCGCTGCTGAAAAAAGAGGTGGGTGACCTGGCGGTGGTGAACACCCCGGCGGGTGAAGCCAGCTGGTACGTGAATGCGATCGACTACGTAAAATAGCGCCGGAACAATCCGAAGCCCCCGCTGATGACTGGCATTTTTGCCAGTCAATCCGTATAACTGTCCCCTGATTTTATGACCTAACAGTGAAACCAAGCCATGATGAATGATTCGCTCTGCCGCATTATTGCGGGTGAACTTCAGGCCAGAGCCGAACAGGTGGTTGCCGCCGTTCGCCTGCTTGATGAAGGGAACACCGTGCCGTTTATTGCACGTTATCGTAAGGAAGTCACCGGCGGTCTGGATGATACGCAGCTGCGTAATCTGGAAACCCGACTGGGGTATTTGCGCGAGCTGGAAGACCGCCGTCAGGCCATTCTGAAATCCATCGGCGAACAGGGCAAACTCACCGAGTCGCTGGAAAAAGCGATCAACGGCACGCTCAACAAGACCGAGCTGGAAGACCTCTACTTACCGTACAAACAAAAGCGCCGCACCCGTGGGCAGATTGCCATTGAAGCGGGCCTTGAGCCGCTGGCGGACCTGCTGTGGAGCGAGCCGTCCCACGACCCGGAAACCGAAGCAGCCAAATTTATCGATGCCGATAAGGGCGTTGCGGACACCAAAGCGGCCCTTGATGGCGCACGCTATATCCTGATGGAGCGCTTCGCCGAAGACGCAGGCCTGCTGGCCAAAGTGCGTGACTACCTATGGAAGAACGCCCATCTGGTTGCCAAAGTCGTCAGCGGCAAGGAAGAGGAAGGCGCGAAATTTCGCGATTATTTCGACCATCACGAACCCATTTCCACCACCCCTTCTCACCGTGCACTGGCCATGTTCCGCGGGCGTAACGAAGGCGTGCTGCAGCTTTCGCTCAACGCAGACCCACAGTTTGATGAGCCGCCGAAAGAGAGCTACTGCGAACAAATTATTATCGATCACCTCGGTCTGCGCCTGAACAACGCTCCGGCGGACAGCTGGCGCAAGGGCGTGGTGAGCTGGACCTGGCGCATCAAAGTGCTGATGCACCTCGAAACCGAGCTGATGAGCACTGTGCGCGAGCGCGCCGAAGACGAAGCCATTAACGTTTTCGCCCGTAACCTGCACGATCTGCTGATGGCCGCTCCGGCGGGGCTGCGCGCCACCATGGGCCTCGATCCCGGGCTGCGTACCGGCGTGAAGGTAGCGGTGGTTGACGGCACCGGCAAACTGGTCGCCACCGACACCATCTACCCGCACACCGGCCAGGCGGCGAAAGCGGCCGTTGCCGTTGCGGCGCTGTGTGAAAAACACAACGTTGAACTGGTAGCTATCGGCAACGGTACTGCCTCACGAGAAACCGAGCGCTTCTTCCTTGATGTGCAGAAACAGTTCCCGCAAGTCACCGCTCAGAAAGTGATCGTCAGCGAAGCGGGCGCGTCCGTCTACTCCGCCTCCGAGCTGGCGGCGCAGGAGTTCCCGGATCTCGACGTTTCCCTGCGCGGCGCGGTCTCTATCGCCCGTCGTTTACAGGACCCGCTGGCCGAGCTGGTGAAAATCGACCCGAAATCGATCGGCGTCGGCCAGTACCAGCACGACGTCAGCCAAACGCAGCTGGCGCGTAAGCTGGATGCGGTGGTAGAAGACTGTGTGAACGCCGTCGGCGTTGACCTGAACACCGCGTCCGTGCCGCTGCTGACCCGCGTAGCGGGCCTGACGCGCATGATGGCGCAGAACATCGTCGCCTGTCGTGACGAAAACGGTCAGTTCCAGAACCGCCAGCAGCTGCTGAAGGTAAGCCGTCTGGGGCCAAAAGCGTTCGAACAGTGCGCGGGCTTCCTGCGCATCAACCACGGTGATAACCCGCTGGACGCCTCTACCGTTCACCCGGAAGCGTATCCGGTGGTTGAGCGTATTCTGGCGGCAACCCAGCAGGCGCTGAAGGATCTGATGGGCAACAGCAGCGAGCTGCGCGGCCTGAAGGCCTCAGAGTTTACCGACGAGCGTTTCGGCGTACCGACCGTCACCGACATCATCAAAGAGCTGGAAAAACCGGGCCGCGACCCGCGTCCGGAGTTCAAGACCGCGAAGTTCGCCGATGGTGTCGAAACCATGAACGACCTGCTGCCGGGTATGATCCTCGAAGGCGCCGTGACCAACGTCACCAACTTTGGTGCGTTTGTTGATATCGGTGTACACCAGGACGGCCTGGTGCATATCTCTTCGCTGGCGGATAAGTTTGTCGAAGATCCGCACACCGTTGTGAAAGCGGGCGACATCGTGAAGGTGAAGGTGCTGGAAGTCGATCTGCAGCGTAAGCGTATCGCCCTGACCATGCGTCTGGACGAGCAGCCGGGTGAAACCAACGCCCGTCGCGGCGGTAACGAACGCCCTCAGGGTAACGCGCGCCCGGCGGCAAAAGCCGCGAAGCCGCGCGGTCGTGACGCTCAGCCAGCCGGTAACAGCGCCATGATGGACGCCTTAGCCGCAGCCATGGGTAAAAAACGCTAACCGATAAACGCCTTATCCGTTTGTAGGCCGGATAAGGCGTGTACGCCGCCATCTGGCAACGTGCTCGCATTGTGCCTGATGGCGCTACGCTTATCAGGCCTACCTTTCCTTCCTCGATATATGACGAGCCTTAGCCATTATTACTTTCATATCGGTTTTTAATAATAAGCCTCATCATGTTTTATTTTCTTAACCAATGAAACCTTAATTAAACATTAAGAACAGAAAATAATATTTAATACATTTGTCGCTACAATGCATTGCTTGAGTCATATCAAAAAAAGTGCAAATAATGCGCGAAATTATCGCCAATCGCATATTATGTATTGATGATAAAAACCATTCTCATTATCATCATTTACAGTACTTTTAGACCTTAATTCGTTGACGATGCCCTTGCAGCTAGCAGACCGCATGCGGCACCCCCTCGTCCAGCTAGCGATACTACAAGTAGGTTCTATGCAATTTACACCGGATACTGCGTGGAAGATTGTTGGTTTTTCCCGCGAAATTAGCCCCGCTTATCGTCAGAAACTGCTCTCCCTGGGCATGTTGCCAGGCTCATCATTTAATGTGGTTCGCGTTGCGCCGTTAGGTGACCCCATTCACATTGAAACGCGCCGCGTTAGCCTGGTACTGCGTAAAAAAGATCTCGCGTTAATAGAATTAGAGTCCGTCGCATAATAACTTCAGCCCGGCACTAAGAGTCTGAAAAATGAAAAAATTAACCATCGGTTTAATTGGTAATCCTAATTCCGGCAAGACAACATTATTCAATCAGTTAACCGGCGCACGTCAGCGCGTGGGCAACTGGGCAGGGGTCACGGTAGAACGTAAAGAAGGGGCCTTCGCCACCACCGATCATCAGGTCACGCTGGTTGACCTGCCGGGCACCTACTCGCTAACCACCATCTCTTCGCAAACCTCACTGGATGAACAGATTGCCTGCCACTATATTCTCAGCGGCGATGCCGATCTGCTGATTAACGTGGTCGACGCCTCCAACCTGGAGCGTAATCTGTACCTGACCTTACAGCTGCTCGAATTGGGTATTCCGTGCGTGGTTGCGCTGAACATGCTCGATATCGCTGAGAAACAGCAGATTCGTATCGACGTTGATGCCCTTTCCGCCCGCCTCGGCTGCCCGGTGGTTCCGCTGGTATCTACCCGCGCCCGCGGCATTGAAGCGTTGAAAATGGCCATCGACCGTCACCAGGGCAATCAGCCGCTGGAGCTGGTGCATTACCCGCAGCCGCTGCTGCGTGAGGCCAGCAATCTGGCGAAAGAAATGGCGCAGGATATTCCTGAACGCCAGCGCAACTGGCTGGGCATGCAGATGCTGGAGGGCGATATCTATAGCCGCGCCTACGCCGGTGACGCCGCGCATAAGCTGGACGTTTCGCTGGCCCACCTGAGCGAAGAGCTCGATGACCCGGCGTTGCACATCGCCGATGCGCGTTACCAGAGCATTGCCGCTATCTGCGATGCCGTCAGCAACACGCTGACCGCTGAGCCAAGCCGCTTCACCGCCGCGATGGATAGAATCGTCCTCAACCGCGTGCTGGGTCTGCCGATTTTCCTGTTTGTGATGTACCTGATGTTCTTGCTGGCGATTAACATCGGCGGCGCGTTGCAGCCCATCTTTGACGGCGGTTCCGTTGCTATCTTTATCCACGGTATTCAGTGGGTTGGGTACCAGTTGCACTTCCCGGACTGGCTGACCGTTTTCCTGGCTCAAGGGATTGGTGGCGGTATCAACACCGTGCTGCCGCTCGTGCCGCAAATCGGCATGATGTACCTGTTCCTCTCCTTCCTTGAAGATTCCGGCTACATGGCCCGTGCCGCATTCGTCATGGACCGCCTGATGCAGGCGCTGGGCCTGCCGGGTAAATCGTTCGTGCCGCTGATCGTCGGCTTCGGCTGTAACGTACCATCGGTTATGGGCGCGCGGACCCTCGATGCCCCGCGTGAACGCCTGATGACCATCATGATGGCGCCGTTTATGTCCTGCGGCGCGCGTCTGGCTATCTTCGCCGTCTTCGCCGCCGCCTTCTTTGGCCAGGGCGGCGCGCTGGTGGTCTTCTCCCTGTACGTGCTCGGTATTGTTATCGCCATTCTGACCGGCCTGATGCTCAAATACACCATCATGCGCGGCGAAGCGTCTCCGTTCGTGATGGAACTGCCGGTGTACCACGTACCGCACATTAAGAGCCTGATTATCCAGACCTGGCAGCGCCTGAAAGGCTTCGTACTGCGTGCAGGTAAAGTTATCGTTATCGTCAGTATCTTCCTGAGCGCGCTGAACAGCTTCTCCTTCAGCGGTAAAATCGTCGACAACATCAACGATTCCGCACTGGCCTCCGTCAGCCGCGCGATCACCCCGGTGTTTAAACCGATTGGCGTGCATGATGATAACTGGCAGGCCACCGTGGGTCTGTTTACCGGTGCAATGGCGAAAGAAGTGGTGGTCGGTACGCTGAACACCCTCTACACCGCCGAAAACATTCAGAACGAAGAATTTAACCCACAGGAGTTCAGTCTGGGTGAAGAGCTGCTCGCCGCAGCAGATGAAACCTGGCAAGGACTGAAAGACACCTTTAGTCTGAGCGTACTGGCTAACCCAATCGAAGCCAGTAAAGGCGACGGCGTGATGGAAACCGGCGCGATGGGCGTGATGAGCAGTAAATTCGGCAGCGCGGCAGCAGCCTACAGCTACCTGATTTTCGTTCTGCTCTATGTTCCGTGCATCTCGGTGATGGGGGCGATTGCCCGTGAGTCGAGCCGCGGCTGGATGACCTTCTCCATTCTGTGGGGTCTGAACATCGCCTACTCACTGTCTACGCTGTACTACCAGGCGGTGAGCTTCAGCCAGCACCCACGCTACAGCCTGGTGTGCATCCTGGCGGTGATTCTGTTCAACGTGGTGGTGATTGGTCTGCTGCGCCGTGCCCGTAGCCGGGTGGACGTTTCCCTGCTGGCAACGCGTAAAACGCCGACCTCATGCTGCTCAAGCCCGACCGGCGATTGCCACTAAGGAGCGATGATGGCGTCATTGATTGAAGTACGCGATATGCTGGCGCTGCAAGGACGCATGGAGGCCACACAGCTCAGCGCCCAACTGCACACGCCGCAAGCGCTGATCGACGCCATGCTAAGCCGATTAGAAGCCATGGGTAAAGTGGTGAAAATCAACGAAGAGCCCGACGGTTGTCTGACCGGCAGCTGCAAAAGCTGCCCGGAAGGGAAAGCCTGCTTACGAGAGTGGTGGGCGCTTCGTTAGCACAGAACTCCGGCGCGACGCGTCGCGCCGGAGCGAAATGACCCCGAACTTATTTATACACGTCCGCATTCGCGTGAACGGTTTTCTCGTTTTTCTCTCCCGCAATCACCACGAAGTATTTCCCGCCCATTTCATCCGCTTTCTTCGACAGATCGCGTTTTGCGTCCATCGGCGAGGTGGTACGCGAGGTGGTGATATTGCCAACTTTGGTCAAATTCATCTTCGCGACATCATCCTTTTGAATCTCTTTTGCTGCAAACGCGCCAAAAGACAGGGAACCAATCACCAGAGATGCAACAATACCTGTAACAAGTTTCATCGTTCTACTCTCCTTAAGGTTGTTATTTGCGCTGCGCTCGTCGAGTGAAACTTTCACCTGCGCAACAGCTTAAGTATTGCTACGAAAATCTTTTTTACCACGTGGCGACATAATTAATTCTGCAATTGCGTTTTCAGCGCGAGCAGCGGCGCGCAGAACGCCTGCGGGTGCGAGATAAACGGCGCATGGGCTGCCTTATCAAACACCTGCGATTGGCTCTGCGGCCACAGGGCGTCCAGCTGCGGGATGATCCTGCGCGGCACCAGGCCGTCGAGCCGGCCGTACAGGCGCAGGAACGGCACGGTCAGCGCGGCCAGCGGCTCGCGCAGATCGGCGGTTTTGAGGATCTCAAGGCCGCCGTTGAGCACCTCTGATGACGGCATCGGCAGCGACAGCACCGTTTGCTTGAGCGCCCGCGCATCCTGACGTGCGCTTTCGGTGCCCAACGTTTGCAGCGCCAGGAAACGTTCCACGGTCCGCTGGAAATCTTCGCTCAACTGCTGCTGGAAGCCGCTCAGGACCTCCGGCTTGATGCCCGGCCAGTCGCCATGAGCGCTAAAGCACGGGGACGAGGCCACGGTGACCAGCGCCTGCACGCGCTGCGGATGGCGCAATGCCACCTGGCTTGCGACCAGCCCGCCCAGACTCCAGCCCAGCCAGATAGCGCGTTCTGGTGCGCTTTCCAGCACCTTTTCAGCCATATCCTCCAGGCTCAGCGCGCCGAATCCGCCGCTGCGTCCGTAGCCCGGTAGATCGACCCGGTGTAGCGTAAAGTGCGCGTTTAATTCCGGCGCAATGCAATCCCAGACCTGCGCATTCAGCCCCCATCCGTGCAGCAGCACAAGATGACAATTTCCTTCGCCCGTGGTTTGCCACCAGATGTCGTTCATCAGCTATCGTTCTCATTTCTTCGCCTTAAGGAGGGATTATGCTAACAGTCCACAGCGCGTGCTGGCTATGCCAAATGCCGCTGGCGCGGCCGGCATGGGGCATCTGCTCACACTGCACCCGGGCGCTGTTTGCCCGTCAGGGGCGTTGCCCGCAGTGTGGTTTACCCTCGGCAACGGCGCATACGCCGTGCGGCCGTTGTGTACAAAAACCGCCGCCGTGGCAGCGTCTGGTGGCAATTAGCGATTACCACCCGCCGCTGAGCACGCTGATTCATCGTTTTAAATTCAGCGGCACGGCCGAGCTGGCGCCGGCCCTCGCGCGGCTACTGCTGCTTGCCGTACGCCAGCGCAGCGATTTGCCCGCCCCACAGCAGCTCATCAGCGTGCCGCTGTGGCAGCGCCGCCACTGGCGGCGAGGTTATAATCAAAGTGAACTACTGTGCCGCCCGCTGGCGCGCTGGCTGAGCCTCCGCTATCAGTCGCGAGCGATGACGCGCGTTCGCCCCACTGCCACGCAGCATCAGCTCAGCGCCAGGCTGCGTAAACACAACCTGAAGCACGCCTTCCAGCTTGAATTACCGGTGCAGGGTCGCCATATGGTTATTGTGGATGATGTCGTCACCACGGGCAGTACCGTTGCCGAGATTTCCCGCCTGCTTTTGCAAAACGGCGCGGCGAGCGTTCAGGTATGGTGTCTGTGCCGCACCTTGTAGACCCCCAGCGATGGGCGTATTATAACCAACTAAAGTAGTCAACTATTAGGTCAAAGCTATGATCCGTATTTCCGATACTGCGCAAGCGCACTTTGCCAAACTTCTGCAAAATCAGGAAGAAGGGACACAAATCCGCGTATTTGTGATTAACCCTGGTACGCCTAACGCAGAATGCGGCGTTTCTTACTGCCCGCCGGATGCGGTGGAAGCAAGTGATACAGCCCTGAAATTTGAACAGCTCACCGCCTATGTCGACGAGCTGAGCGCTCCGTATCTGGAAGATGCGGAAATTGATTTCGTTACCGATCAGTTGGGCTCCCAGCTGACGCTGAAAGCGCCAAACGCCAAAATGCGTAAAGTGTCCGACGACGCCCCGCTGATGGAGCGCGTGGAATACATGCTGCAGTCGCAGGTTAACCCGCAGCTGGCAGGCCATGGCGGCCGCGTGTCGCTGATGGAAATCACCGACGACGGTTACGCCATTCTGCAGTTTGGCGGCGGCTGTAACGGCTGCTCGATGATCGATGTCACGCTGAAAGACGGCATTGAGAAACAGCTGCTGGCCGAGTTCCCTGACCTGAAAGGCGTGCGCGATCTCACCGAGCACCAGCGCGGCGAGCACTCCTACTACTAAGCTATCGGCCAGACGCCGTCATGTGCCGGAGCGATATCACGTCGGCTCCGGATGGCGGTCAACGCGGCCTGGGTGAGGCGTTTTCGTCACTCCCGGGCTTTTTTTGCTAACGATAATCATTCTCCATTTCGGCATTTCTACCTGATTTTTAACGCCTTCCTCGATGTTACCGCGCAACATTCCGCGCAAATGTCACCTCGCAACGCTGCAAAAATCCCGTGAATAGTTTGACTAAGGTCGCATATTTCACATTTCCAGGCCTGAGGATATTCTCAACCCCACTATGTTACCCGTATCATCCATTCCAGCATCATCACGTTAAATAATAGCCAGCTATTCTTACAGTCAGGCCCACAACATAACGATGATGTGAAGAAACGAGTACCTATTCCCTCTGTAGGGACAATTGGACGTTGTCGCAACAACAGTGAAGTTACCCATAACAAATTAAAGGCTGGATAAGTTATGCCATTAATCATCGTAGCTATCGGGGTTATCCTCTTATTACTGCTGATGATCCGTTTCAAAATGAACGGGTTCATCGCTCTGGTGCTGGTCGCGCTCGCGGTCGGTTTAATGCAGGGTATGCCGCTGGACAAAGTGATCGTCTCCATTAAAAATGGCGTCGGCGGCACCCTTGGCAGCCTGGCGCTGATTATGGGCTTCGGCGCTATGCTCGGCAAAATGCTCGCCGACTGCGGCGGCGCACAGCGTATTGCCACCACCCTTATTGATAAATTTGGTCGCAAGCACATCCAGTGGGCGGTCGTACTGACCGGCTTCACCGTGGGCTTCGCGCTGTTCTATGAAGTGGGCTTCGTGCTGCTGCTGCCGCTGGTGTTCACCATCGCCGCTAACGCGCGTATTCCGCTGCTGTACGTCGGTGTCCCGATGGCTGCCGCACTGTCCGTGACTCACGGCTTCCTGCCGCCGCACCCGGGTCCGACCGCTATCGCCACCATCTTCCATGCCGATATGGGTAAAACCCTGCTGTACGGTACCCTGCTGGCTATCCCAACGGTGATTCTGGCTGGCCCGGTTTACGCCCGCTGCCTGAAAAGCATCGACAAGCCGATTCCGGAAGGTCTGCACAACCCAAAAACCTTTACCGAAGAAGAGATGCCGTCCTTTGGCGTCAGCGTCTGGACATCCCTGGTTCCGGTTATTCTGATGGCCATGCGCGCCATTGCTGAAATGGTGCTGCCAAAAGGCCACGCCCTGTTGCCTGCCGCTGAGTTCTTCGGCGACCCGGTGATGGCGACGCTGATCGCGGTGTTGATTGCTATCTTCACCTTTGGCCTGAACCGTGGCCGCTCGATGGACAGCATCAACGATACGCTGATCTCCTCGATTAAAATCATTGCCATGATGCTGCTGATCATCGGCGGCGGCGGCGCCTTCAAGCAGGTGCTGGTCGACAGTGGCGTTGATAAATACATCGCCTCCATCATGAACGAATCCAACGTTTCACCGCTGTTTATGGCGTGGTCTATCGCCGCCGTACTGCGTATCGCACTGGGTTCTGCCACCGTTGCCGCAATTACCGCAGGCGGCATCGCGGCTCCGCTGATTGCCACCACCGGCGTAAGCCCGGAGCTGATGGTTATCGCGGTCGGTTCCGGTTCCGTTATCTTCTCGCACGTGAACGATCCGGGCTTCTGGCTGTTCAAAGAGTACTTTAACCTGACCATCGGCGAGACCATCAAGTCCTGGTCAATGCTGGAAACCATTATTTCGGTATGCGGTCTGGTAGGCTGTCTGCTGCTGGGGATGGTGGTGTAATACCACAAACTCTGGATACAACAATGCCGGGCTTGCCCGGCATTTTTATTGGTAGGCTTGATCAGCGTAGCGCCATCAGGCAACGACAGCACGCAGCATTGCCAGATGGCGGCCTTGCCTTATCCGGCCTACGTTACTACTTCTTGCTTGCCGCTTTCCGGCGCTTATCCAAATCTTTAATCAGCTTATTCACACCCTCATCGGCAAACATCGCTTCCAGTGAGGTTGAGAGCTTGCGACGCCAGTTCGGATACTCGGTGCTGGTGCCGGGAATGTTGACCGGCGCGGACATCTGCAGCCAGTCTTCCGGCTGCAGGCCCAACAGCGCGCTGTTGCTGTCGGCAATATAACGCTGCATGCCGCGGCTCAGGGTTGACGTCATCGACATCAGCGATGCCTTATGCCCTGTGCGCTTAGGCAGCGCACCGTATTTATGCAGCGCATCCAGCAGCCCCTGCTTCGCCCGCTCACGGTCCTGATACAACCCGCGCAGCACATCGGCATCCGGATAGAGACCCAGTTCATTACCGAGCGTCAGATCGCCGCTTTCCCAGTAGCCGCGCAGCGTTGGCAGGTCGTGGGTCGTGGCTACAGCCATTGACTGTTCCGGATAGGCTTTCGGCGCACGGAAGGTTTTCTCGCTGTCGTTCTCAAAATAGAGCACTTTGTACGAGTAGACGCCGCTCTTACGCAGTTTGCCAACAATTTCAACCGGCACCGTCCCCAGATCTTCACCAATCACCATACAGCGGTGACGCTTACTTTCCAGTGCCAGAATCGACAGCAACGCATCCACCGGATACTGCACATAAGCCCCGTGATCGGCGGTTTCACCGTACGGGATCCACCACAGGCGCAGCACGGACATCACGTGGTCGATACGCAGCGCGCCGCAGTTCTTCATGTTGGCACGCAGCAGCTCAATAAACGGTTCGTAGGCGCGCGCAGCAATGATATGCGGATCCATCGGCGGCAGGCCCCAGTTCTGCCCCAGCGGGCCAAGGATGTCCGGCGGCGCGCCGACGGAGGCCTTCAGGCAGTATAGCTCGCGATCGCACCAGGTTTCCGCGCCGCCTTCGGCCACGCCCACCGCCAGATCGCGGTAGAGGCCAATGGGCATCGCGTCGCGCTGGCTGGTCTCCCAGCACTCGGCAAACTGGGTGTAGGCCAGCCACTGCAGCCAGAGGTAAAAATCGACCTCATCGGCGTGCTTTTTACAGAACGCGTGGACCTCCGGGCTTTCGATATTCTGATACGCCTTCGGCCAGGCCGGCCAGCCCCAGCGCAGCTTATCTTCCTTCACCTGCTGAGCGTGCAGCGCGTCAAACGCCGCCTGCCAGTACAGGCTTTCGCCCTCTTTGTCGACAAAGTAGTGGAAGGCGGTCATCTGCTCATCGCTACGCAGTGCAAAACGTTTCCACGCCATGCGCAGCGCGGTCATTTTCAGTTCGGTTACGGCGGTGTAATCCACCTGTTCAACGTCACGGGCGGCTTTCAGCTTCTGCTGAGTGGCGGGCAGCTTCCACCACGCCTGCGCCTCTTCGCTCAGGCGGAAATCCTCGACCGCATTCACGTCAATGTAGATAACGTTCATCCAGCGGCGCGATGACGGGCTGTACGGGCTGGCGCTTTCCGGGTTTGCCGGGTACAGCGCGTGAATCGGGTTGAGGCCGATAAACGCCCCGCCGCGCTTCGCCACTTCCGGCAGCATCGCCTTCAGGTCGCCGAAGTCGCCGATGCCCCAGTTCTTTTCCGAACGCAGGGTGTACAGCTGCACGCAGGCGCCCCACAGCTTTTTCGCTTCTTTCAGCGGCTGTGGTTCATAGCAGCGCTCGGGCGCAATAATCACCCGGCAGTGCCAGCGCTGGTCATCCTGGGTCAGCGTTAAGGAGTGATACCCCTCCGGCAGGCGCGTCGGCAGGCTAAGATTCTTGCCGCCCTCCGCCTTACCGTGGTGCTGATTGCCCTCTTCGGTGGTGAGGATCCAGTTGAATTCGCCGCTGCCGGAAACCGGCAGCGCCATTTTCTTACCGTGCGTCCAGACCATCACGTTCGGTATCGGCGTCGCCGCGACCGCATCGGTCGCGGGACGGTGCATCGCGTCAAGCAAGCGCCGCTTCGTGTCCGCGCCGATAGACTGCGGCTTGCCGTGCGCATTGATATAGTCAGGGCTAATACCCGCCGCCAGCGCGGCATTATCGAGGCGTTTGCTTTCCATAGGCCAGTCCTTAGCGTTTTGCCTGCCAGATACGTTTTTGGTAATCGCGAATCGAGCGATCGGAGCTAAACATGCCGCAGCGCGCGGTGTTCAGGATGGCGGCGCGGGTCCAGGCTTCCTGGTCGCGGTAGAGCACGTCAACCTGCTTCTGCGCTTCAACATAGGCGGCGAAGTCGGCCATCAACAGATACGGGTCACCGCCTTCCTTGCCGATGCTGTGCAGCATCTGGTCAAACGTATGCTTGTCGCCATCGCTGTACTTGCCGCTCTCCAGCTCTTTGAGCACTGCATCCAGCAGTTTGTCGGCTTTACGCCATTTCAGCGGATCGTAGCCTTTGGCCTTGAGCGCTTTCACTTGCTCGACGGTATGACCGAAGATGAAGATGTTCTCGTCGCCCACTTTCTCGGCGATTTCCACGTTTGCGCCGTCCAGGGTACCGACGGTCAGCGCGCCGTTGAGCGCCAGCTTCATGTTGCCGGTGCCGGAGGCTTCTTTACCGGCAGTAGAGATCTGCTCGGACACGTCCGCCGCCGGGATCAGCATCTCGGCCGCCGATACGCAGTAATCCGGCAGGAATACCACTTTGAGCTTGTCGCCCACTTTCGGATCGTTGTTTACGGCCTCAGCGACCTTGTTAATCGCCAGGATAATGTTCTTCGCCAGATAGTAGCCCGGCGCCGCCTTCGCCCCGAACAGGAACACGCGCGGTACGAGGTCGGTCTGCGGGTTTTCGCGAATCTCTTTGTACAGCGCGAGGATGTGCAGCAGGTTCAGGTGCTGGCGTTTGTACTCGTGCAGACGTTTGATTTGAATATCAAAAATGGCGTTGCTGGAAATCTCAATGCCGGTACGCGCCTTAATAAACTTCACAAGACGCTCTTTGTTTGCCAGCTTGATGTCGCGATACTGCTGACGGAATTTCGCGTCGTCGGCGTATTTTTCGAGGTTGATCAGCTGATCGAGATCGTTCGCCCACTCTTTCTTCAGCGTTTTATCCAGCAGCGCGGCGAGCTGCGGGTTGCACTGTTTAATCCAGCGACGCGGCGTAATGCCGTTGGTCACGTTGTGGAAGCGGTTCGGCCACAGCTGATGGTATTCCGGGAACAGGTCCTTCACAACCAGGTCAGAGTGCAGCGCCGCGACGCCGTTAACCGCAAAGCCGCTCACGACGCACATGTTGGCCATACGCACCTGTTTATTGTGCACCACGGCAAGCTTCGCCCAGACGGCTTCATCGCCCGGCCAGGTTTTATCTACCAGCTTCTTAAAGCGGTCGTTGATCTCTTTGATAATCTGCATATGACGCGGCAGCAGCGCCTTCACCAGCTTCTCATCCCAGCACTCCAGCGCTTCCGGCATCAGGGTGTGGTTGGTGTAGGCGAACGTTTTGCTGGTAATCGCCCAGGCGTCATCCCAGCTCATCTGGTGCTCGTCAATCAGCACGCGCAGCAGTTCAGGAATAGCAATCGTCGGGTGGGTATCGTTAAGCTGAATCACTTCAAAATCTGCCAGCTCGTGCAGCTTGCGGCCCGCCAGATGATGGCGACGCAGAATGTCGGCTACCGAGCAGGCGCACTGGAAGTACTGCTGCATCAGACGCAGTTTTTTACCCGCGGTGTGGTTGTCGTTCGGGTACAGCACCTTCGTCAGTTTTTCCGCATCAATGCCCTGCTGCTCAGCGCGCAGGAAATCGCCGTCGTTGAATTTAGTCAGGTTAAACGGGTGCGCGTGTTTGGCCTGCCACAAACGCAGCGGCTGCGCTACGCCATTTCGGTAGCCCAGTACCGGCAGATCCCACGCTTCACCGGTGAGGGTGAACGCTGGCTGCCATTCGCCTTTGACAACTTTACCGCCAATCCCGACCTGCACGTCGAGCGCCGCGTTGTGGCGGAACCACGGATAGCTGCCGCGCTGCCAGTCGTCCGGCGCTTCCATCTGGTGGCCGTCATCGAAGGACTGGCGGAACAGACCGTACTGGTAGTTCAGACCATAACCGGTGGCCGATTGGCCTACGGTCGCCATTGAGTCAAGGAAGCAGGCAGCCAGACGTCCCAGGCCGCCGTTGCCGAGCGCCGGGTCCGTTTCTTCTTCCAGCAGGTCGGTCAGGTTGATGTTGTAGGCTTTCAGCGCCTCGCTCACGCCTTCATACCAGCCCAGGTTAAGCAGGTTGTTGCCGGTCAGGCGCCCAATCAGAAACTCCATCGAAATGTAGTTCACGTGGCGCTGATCCTTCGCGGGCTTCGCTGCCGGTTGCGCCGACAGCTGTTCTGCCAGCGCGCCGCTCACAGCCTGCCACCATTGATGAGACGTCATTTCGGAAGCGGCCTGCAGGCCAAAACGCTGCCACTGACGCGTCAGGGCAGCCTGGAATGAATCGTGATTGAAAGTAGGCTGTGACATAGCGAAATCGAATCCTTTTTACATAAACATTAGCGGTAGTGTGCCTGGCTGAATGCATGACTTCCTCCTCCTGTCCTGGATTAGGCGGGGAGGAGTCGCAGGGATGAGCGAAAAGTGTGATCGCCGCCACTATAACGTTAGCCGCTGACGGCGAATTCGCGCATTTTTCAACCAGCATGAGACGGTCCTCTTGCTGTCCACAGTCTCGAGGATGATGGCCGCCGATTCTCCGCGCCAGGTCAAAAAATGAAATCATGTTCCGCGATAAATATGTAAATAGGGAAACAATTACCCTTCGAAAATAAGCAACAAATTAATACGTATTGTTTCTATGGAAAATGACCATGCAAGAAATTTCTTAAATGCGATTAATGACGTAAAACTGCGTAAATTTATTTCGTTCGTAAGCAGATGACCCTGCGAAACCTAGGGAAGGTGCGAATAAGCAGGTCATTTCTTCCCAAGCTGACTCGCTGATTAA